>JAEULF010000464.1 GCA_016793965.1 Alphaproteobacteria bacterium
CATCGACTCGCTGGCCGGCTTCGAGAAGCAGATGAAGGAGAAGGGCGTGACGGTCGCCGAGATCGACGTGAAGCCGTTCAAGGCGGCGACGGAGTCGGTCTACGAGAAGCTGGGCTACGCCGACCTGCGCAAGCAGGTCAATGCGGTGCTCGGGCGCTGATGCCGAGAGAGGGCGGGGGCACGGATGGCCCCCGCCCTGCTCGCTTGCTCGGTCCTTCACGCCTACCCATCGGTGCCAACATGCTGCTGCATCGACTCGACCAGGCCGAAGAGGTCCTGGCCAAGATCTTCCTGGCTGCCACGGCCATCCTCGTCTTCATCGGCGCTGGCTTCCGCACGGTCGGAGAGCCGCTCATCTGGTCCGTCAACCTGGCCCAGCTCTCTTTCGTCTGGGCCTGCGTGCTGGGGGCGGACCAGGCATGGCGGCGCAACGAGCACATCGAGATCGACATCGTCGTGCGCTACTTCCCGGCGCAGGTCCGCCACGTGCTGGCGGTGACCTGGCTCGTCGTGATCGCCGTGTTCCTCGGCGGGCTGGTCTATTACGGCGCGCGGCTGACCGCGCTCAACGTCGAGCGGATCATGGGCGACACGGAGATCAGCTACGCGTTCGTCACGGCGGCCATGCCGGTCGGCGCCGCTCTGATGCTCGTGACGACGCTCCGCAAGCTGAAGCGCGCCGTTCTCGACGGCGACCTCTCGGCGCTCTCGGGCAAGGACGGGACCGTGCTATGACAGTCGCTGTCACGATCACGTTCCTCGTCCTGATGTTCCTCGGCATGCCGGTGGCGTTCGCCGTCGGCGTGGCCACCATGAGCTTCTTCGCGCTCTCTGACACGATCCCGACCTCGATCGGCATCCAGCGCATCGTCTCGGCGACCCAGTCGTTCCCGCTGCTCGCCGTGCCGCTCTTCGTCCTCGCCGGCAACCTCATGAACGTGTCGGGGATCACCGAGCGGCTCATCCACCTGGCGACGACGCTGGCCGGCTGGATGCGCGGCGGCCTCGCCCAGGTGGCCATCCTGCTTTCCTGCTTGATGGGCGGCGTGTCGGGCTCCGCCGTCGCCGAGGCGGCCATGGAAGCGCGCATCCTCGGCCCGGCGATGCTCAAGCAGGGATACTCGAAGGGGTTCACCTGCGGCTCGGTCGCCGTCGGCGCGCTGATCACCGCGACGATCCCGCCGAGCATCGGGCTCATCCTCTACGGCTTCCTCGGCAACGTCTCGATCGGCAAGCTGTTCATCGGCGGCATCGTCCCCGGCCTGCTGATGACGGCGTTCCTGATGACGACGGCCTATCTCATCTCGGTGAAGCGGGGCTACAAGCCGGCGCTCAAGGAGCGGCCGAGCTTGCGGCAGATCGCCAGGGACACGAATTCCTGCAAGTGGGCCTTGCTGTTCCCGGTGTTCCTGCTGGTCGGCATCCGCTACGGGGTGTTCACGCCGTCCGAGGCCGGCGCCTTCGCTGTCGCCTATGCGGTGGCGATCGGCGCCTTCGTCTATCGCGAGCTGACTTGGGCCAAGACCTTGGACGCGCTGCACCGCAGCGCGTCGGACGTCGGCATGATCATGCTGATCATCATGTTCTCCTCGATGGCCGGCTACATGATCACCCTCGACCGCGTGCCGCAGAGCGCGACCGAGGTGCTTGCTGCGGTCACGCGGGACCCGACGCTGCTGATGTTCATCCTCGTCGGCTTCCTCCTTGCGCTCGGCATGTTCCTGGAGAGCACGGTGATCGTCCTGCTGCTGACGCCGATCCTCGTGCCCGTCGTCACGGCGGTCGGGATCGATCCCGTGCATTTCGGCCTGGTGATGATGACCTGCGTGACCTTCGGCGGCATGACGCCGCCGGTCGGGGTCGCGATGTATGCAGTCTGCGGCATCCTCAACTGCTCAATGGACGAGTACACGCGCGGCGCGTATCCCTTCATGGTGGCGATTGTGGCCCTGGTCGCCATAATGATCCTCTGGCCGGACCTGGTGATGTTCCTGCCGAACGCGCTGATGTGACCATAGAAGAGTACGAGAAGGAGGAAGCGATGCGTTCTACCTGGAAGTTTGCCCTCGCAGCGGCGACTCTGCTGGCTGCCGTCGAAGCGCAGGCCCAGACGGCGCTCAAATGGGCGCATGTCTACGAGACCAGCGAGCCCTATCACCGCTACTCGGTCTGGGCGGCGCAGGAGATCGGCAAGCGCACGAACGGAAAGTTCAAGATCGACGTCTTCCCGGCCTCGCAGCTCGGCAAGGAGAGCGACCTCAACCAGGGCCTGCAGCTCGGCACGATCGACATCCTGATCAGCGGCGCCAGCTTCGCCGCCCGCGCCTATCCGCCGATCGGCGTCAGCTACTATCCGTTCACCTTCCGCGATGCCGACCATCTGCTCAAGTACGCCAAGAGCGACGTCTTCAAGGAGCTCACCGAGGGATACCGCAAGGCGACCGGCAACCAGGTGCTGGCCGTGACGTACTACGGCGCCCGCCATGTCACCGCGAACAAGTCGATCACCAAGCCGGAGGACATGAAGGGACTGAAGATCCGCGTGCCCGACGTGCCCGCTTACATGGCGCTGCCGAAGGCGACGGGCGCCAACCCGACGCCGATCGCCTTCGCCGAGGTCTACCTGGCGCTGCAGACCGGCACGGTCGAGGCACAGGAGAACCCGCTGCCGACGATCGAGGCGAAGAAATTCTACGAGGTGCAGAAGTTCATCATCCTGACCGCGCACATCGTGGATTCGCTCAACACCACCGTGGGCGGCCATGTCTGGGGCAAGCTCTCCGACGCCGAGAAGAAGATCTTCCAGGATGTCATGCAGGAGGCCGCGGCGAAATCGACCGAGGAGATCAAGGCGTCCGAGGTGCGGCTGGTCGGCGAGTTCCGCCAGAAGGGCATCCAGGTGCTCGAGGTCGACCGCAAGCCGTTCCTGGACGCGGTGCTCAAGTCGGTCACGGTGGATTCGATGGGCTACCGCAAGGCTGATTGGGACCGCATCCAGGCGATCAAGTGATCCCCTGATCCGCATCGCCCGGGACGGGAGGCCGATGGCCTCCCGTCCGCCAACCCTGCGGGAGCACCCGTCATGGCGAGTCTCCAGCCTGACGAGCAGAAGGTCCTCGGCGACGACGGTGAGTTCCATGCCACGGACGAGCCGGTTGCGCTCGCCAGCTACGGCGTGGAGGCCTGGCTCGCCTTCGTCGTGTTCTGGGCCCTGACTGCCACGGTCTTCACACAGTTCTTCACGCGCTACGTGCTCAACGACTCGGCGTCCTGGACCGAGGAGATCGCTCGCTACCTGCTGATCTGCGTCGTGTTCATCGGCGCGGCGACCGCCGTGCGCAAGAACTCCCACATACACGTCGACTACTTCTACCGCTTGATGCCGGCGTGGCTCGCGCGCGCGCTGTCCACGGCGATGGACCTCATTCGCGTCGCCTTCTTCTCCTACGCGGTGGTGCTGACCTACCAGATGATGGAGAAGACGGGCACGTACCGCATGACCATCATCGACTGGCCGATGAACATCATCTACGGCGTGTGCCTGGCCGGCTGGGCGCTGATGGCGGTCCGCAGCGTGCAAGTCGCGATCGAGCATTGGCGCCAGGGGTACAGCTCGCTGGAGCGGCCGGAGATCGCCCTGGAGAAGTCGCCATGACGTCGGCCCTGCTCACCGCGTTCCTCGGCCTGATGGTGACCGGGCTCCCGGTCGCCCTCGCCATGGCCGTCGCCTCGCTCGTCTACGTCCTTGTCTCCGGCAACACGCCGCCCTTCGTCGTCATGCACCGGATGATCAGCGGCATCGACAGCTTCCCGCTGCTCGCCGTGCCGTTCTTCATCATGGCCGGCAACTTGATGAACACCGCCGGCATCACCAACCGCATCTACAACTTCGCCCTCGCGCTCGTCGGCTGGATGCGCGGCGGCCTCGGCCACGTGAACATCGTCGGCTCGGTCATCTTCGCCGGCATGTCCGGCACTGCGATCGCTGATGCCGCCGGCCTCGGCACGATCGAGGTCAAGGCGATGAAGGATCACGGCTACTCGACCGAGTTCGCGGTCGGCGTGACGGCGGCGTCGGCGACGCTCGGCCCGATCATCCCGCCGTCGCTGCCCTTCGTCATCTACGGCATGTTCGCCGGCGTCTCGATCGGCCAGCTCTTCCTGGCTGGCGTGATCCCCGGCCTGGTCATGGCGGCGCTGATGATGGTCACGGTCTCCTATTACGCGCGCCGGCGGAACTTCAGGCGCGACGCGGCCTTCTCCTGGGCCCGCCTGCGCAAGACCTCGACCGAGGCGTCGCTCGCCATCCTCAGCCCGGCGCTGCTGATCGGCGGCATGGTCGGCGGCCTGTTCACACCGACCGAGGGCGCCGTCGCCGCCACCATCTGGGCGCTCTTCCTCGGCTTCGCCTGGTACCGCACGCTGACCTGGCGGATGCTGGTCAAGGTGTCGATGGAGACGATCGAGACCACGGTCGTCGTCCTGTTCATCGTCGCCGCCGCCTCGATCTTCGGCTGGCTGCTCACCGTCACCAAGGTGACCGATCATGTGACGGAGTACGTGCTCGCCTTCACCCACGACAAGGCGATGTTCCTGCTGCTGGCGAACCTGCTGATGCTGTTCGTCGGCTGCTTCCTGGAGCCGATCGCCGCGATCACCATTCTCGTCCCCGTCCTGTTGCCGGCCGTCAAGCAGCTCGGGGTCGATCCCGTGCATTTCGGCCTCGTGATGGTCCTCAACCTGATGATCGGCCTGCTGCACCCGCCGATGGGGATGGTGCTGTTCGTGCTGGCGCGGGTGGCGCGACTGTCTTTCGAGCGAACGACCATGGCGATCCTGCCTTGGCTCGTTCCGCTGCTCTTGAGCCTTGCGCTCATCACCTACGTGCCGGCGATCTCGCTCTGGTTGCCGCGGCTGTTCTACTGAGCGACGGCACGTCTGCGGGACATGGCGGCATGAGCAAGACCACGATCGCACGGCTGAAGGCGACCCCGGTGACGGTGCCGCTGGAGGCGCCTCTGCTGCACTCGAACGGCGCCCATTGGGGCCGCTTCGTGCGCACCATCGTCGAGATCGAGACGGCGGACGGATATCTCGGCCTCGGCGAGATGGGCGGCGGCGGCGAGGCGGTCGACCGCACCTTTGCAGGCCTGGAGCCCTATCTGGTCGGCCACGAGGTCGCGCAGCTCGAGGCGCTCCGCTTCAAGATCTGCAACCCGACGGCGGCGCTGTACAACAACCGCACGCAGCTCCATGCGGCGATCGAGTTCGCCTGTCTCGACGTGCTCGGCCAGAAGCTGGGCGTGCCCGTGCACGACCTGCTCGGCGGCAAGCTGCGCGACGCCGTGCCCTTCGCGAGCTACCTGTTCTTCCGCTACGCCGACTCCGACAGCGGCAAGGGCGAGGTGCGGACCGCCGAGCAGCTGGTCGCGAACGCGCGCGATCTCAAGCAGCGCTGCGGCTTCACGACGCACAAGCTGAAGGGCGGCTACTACCCGCCGGAGCACGAGCTCGCCTGCTATCGGGCGCTTGCCGCGGCCTTCCCCGGCGACGGCGTGCGCTACGACCCGAACTCGGTCCTCAGCCCGGAGCAGGCGATCCGCTTCGGCATGGCGATCGCCGACCTGAACAACGACTATTTCGAGGATCCGACCTGGGGCCTGACGGGGATGCAGCGCGTGCGCGAGCGCGTGCCGATCCCGACGGCGACCAACACCGTCGTCATCAACTTCGAGCAGCTGTCGCAGAACGTGCTGAACCGGGCCGTCGATGTCATCCTGCTCGACACGACGTTCTGGGGCGGCATCCGGCCCTGCGTGAAGGCGGCCGGCGTCTGCGAGACGTTCTCGCTCGGCGTCGCGGTGCACTCCTCGGGCGAGCTCGGCATCCAGCTCGCGACCATGCTGCATCTCGGCGCCGTGCTGCCCAACCTGACCTTCGCCGCCGACGCGCACTACCATCACCTGGTCGATGACGTCATCGTCGGCGGGCCGATGCCTTACAAGAATGGCGCCATCGCGGTTCCGACGGCGCCCGGCCTCGGCGTCAAGCTCGACCGCGACCGGCTCGCCAAGTACAACGAGCTGTTCAAGCAGCTCGGCGGCTATCCCTATGATCGGGACCCCGGCCGCCCGGGCTGGTTCGCGACCATCCCGAACGCGCGCTGGGGCGACCCGACCAAGCGGATCGTCCCGAAGCTGCGCTGACCGTCCCGCAAGGTGCTGGCCGGTCCACACCGGAGGCTGGCATGGCGGTTGACCCGCGTGAGCTGATGCGCGCCCGTTTCGGCACCGAGCCGGCTGAGGTCGATCCGGTCGCCTCGGACGCCGCGATCGCGCGCATCCTCGGGCGCCGGACTCATCGCAGCTACGCCCGGCGCGAGGTGCCGCAGAGCGTGCTCGATGTCCTGCTCGCCGCCGCGCTCTCGGCTTCGGCCAAGTCCGACTACCAACAGGCCTCGATCCTGCACGTGCGCGATCCCGAGAAGCGCCGTCGTATCGCGGACCTCGTGCCGGCCATGCCGTGGATCGGCGACGCCCCGGTCTTCCTGGTCTTCTGCGCCGATGCGCGGCGCCTCAGGCGGATCTCCGAGATGCGCGGCCATCCGGCGCACAACGCCGATCTCGAGGCATTCTTCAACGCGACCGTGGACGCGGCGCTCTGCCTGCAGACATTCGTCCTAGCCGCCGAGGCGGCTGGACTCGGCTGCTGCCCGATCAGCGTCATCCGCAACCACTTGCAGGTCGTCTGCCCGCTGCTCGACCTGCCGCCGGGCGTGCTGCCGGTCGCCGGCCTGTGCGTCGGCTATCCGTCCGGGACCGGCCACGCGAGCATGCGCCTGCCGCCGTCGGTCACGCTGCACCAGGACCGCTACGACGACGCGGCGCTCGCGCAGCGGATCGACGACTACGACCGGCGGCGCGACGCGCGCCACGCCATCCCGCGCGAGAAGCAGCGCGCGCCGGCCAAGTTCGGCCATGCCGACTTCTACGGCTGGTCCGACGACAAGACGCGCCAGCTCGCCGAGCGCGAGGGCTCCGGCTTCGGCGCCTTCGTGCGCAAGCACGGCTTCACGCTCGACTGACGAGGGAGACGGCGATGGCTGCGGAGGACGGCTTGGCGGGCGCGACCATCGTGTCGGACGAGATCGTGCCGGCGCGGTCGCCTTGGGGCCGCGTCGTCAGGAAGGGAGAGATCCTGCGACTCGTCGACCTGGAGGGCCAGCAGGCGGTGGACTTCCTCTGCTACGACGCCGCCGACCCGCGCGACCGCTACAGCTCCATGAACACGATCAAGGTGCAGGGCGGCATCTATGTCGAGACGGGCACGGTGCTCTACTCCGACACAGGCAAGCCGCTGCTCACCGTGATCGCTGACACGGTCGGCCGGCACGACACGCTCTACGGCTGCTGCAGCCGCCCCAACAACGTGCTGCGCTACGGCAAGCCGGGCGACGGCAGCTGCTACGACAACTTCCTGGCGGTCCTCGGCAAGTTCGGCCTCGGGCGCAGCGAGATCGTCGGCAACGTCAATTTCTTCATGTGCGTGCCGGTCGGGCCGGACGGCAAGGCGATGGTGGTGGATGGCGTCTCGCAGCCTGGGAGCTACGTCGATCTGCGGGCCGAGACGGACGTGCTCGCCGTCCTGTCGAACTGTCCCCAGATGCTCAATCCGTGCAACGGCTACGACCCGTCGCCCATCCGCGCCATCGTGCGCCGGCCCGGCTGAGGAAGGATCACGATGAGCGATCCGGTCTTCCACCTGATTCCCGGTGCGCCGCGACCGGTGGCGCCGTACAGCCACGCCGTCGAGGTCGATGGCTGGGTGTTCGTGACCGGCCAGCTCGCCACCGATCCCGATGACGATTCTCGCCCGGTCCCGCCGGGCATCGAGGCGCAGACCCGCAAGGTGATGGACAACCTGCGCCGGGTCCTGGAGGGCGTCGGTTGCGGCCTGCAGCACGTCGTCAGCGTCCGCGTTTTCTTGACCGATTTCGAGCGCGACTACGCGGCGATGAATCGGATCTATGCGAGCTACTTTGCGCCGGACCGGCTGCCCGCGCGCACCACGGTCGGCGTCACCCATCTGGCGCGCGGTGGCGCCATCGAGATCGACATGGTGGCCCGCCGGACGTGACGCCCTGCCTGGCCGGGTGTAGAAGTTGACCAGATCCCTGGGAGGAGAACGAGCCATGCGCGCCTGCGTCATCCACGGCAAGGAGGACCTCAGGATCGAGGACGTTGCGGCGCCGTCCGTGGCTGAGCGCCAGGTGCGCGTGCGCATTCGCGCCGGCGGCATCTGCGGCTCCGACATCCACTACTTCTTCGAGGGCCGCAACGGCGACTTCGTGATCAAGGAGCCGTTGATCCCCGGCCACGAGGTCTCGGGCGAGGTGGCAGAGGTCGGCTCTGCCGTCCGTCGCGTGCGCCCGGGCGACCGCATTGCCGTGCACCCCGGCCGGCCCTGCGGACGCTGCGCCCAGTGCCGGCGCGGGGCGGAGAACCTCTGCACCAACGTCTTCTTCTTCGGCAGCGCGTCGAAATTCCCGCACATGCAGGGGGCGTTCTGCGAGTCGGTCACGGTCGACGAGAGCCAGTGCCACCCCGTGCCGGCGAACCTGGACTTCCCCGTGCTGGCCTTCGCCGAGCCGCTCTCCGTCGCGCTGCACGCGATCACGCGCGCGGGGTCCCTGGTCGGCCGCCGTGTGCTCGTCACCGGCATGGGCCCGATCGGCATGCTGACGCTGATGGCGGCGCGCAAGGCCGGCGCCTCCTTCCTGGCGGCGACCGACGCGGTCGATGAACCGCTGCGCAAGGCCGAGCAGGTCGGTGCCGACCTCGCGGTCAACGTCGCACAGGACCGCTCCCGCCTCGCCGCAGCGTTGCAAGGCCCGGGCGCCGTCGACGTGGCGATCGAGGCGTCCGGCAGCCCGATGGCGCTGCGCGACTGCCTGGAGCTGGTGCGGCCGGGCGGCATCGTGGTGCAGATGGGGACCCTGCCGCGCGGCGACGTGGCGATCCCTGCCAACCTGGTGATGGCCAAGGAGCTCGATCTGCGCGGCGTCTTCCGCTCGGGCATGGAGTTCGACATGGCCGTGGACTGGCTGGCGAACGGCCGCCTCGACGTGCGGCCCGTGCTGACCGGCGTCTACCCGCTGGCGGATGCGCGCAGTGCTTTCGACGCGGCGAAGGACCGGCGTCGCAGCCTCAAGGTGATGATCGAGATCTGAGGTCTATCGCTGCAACATCCAGCCCGTGCGGTCGAGCCAGTCCGCGTAGTCCGCGAAGGCCTGCTCCAGGTCGAATCGCGGCCGGTAGCCGACCTCGCGCTGCAGCCTTTCGACGGCGAGTGGCGCGCGGTCGCGGTCAGCCCACAGGTTGACCGTCGCGGCTGCGGGCGTCGCCGCCGGTCCGTGCCAGAAGGACGGATGGCGCGCTTGCAGCAGCGTGCACCACTGCGCCACGCTCCATAGCTGTCCGGTGCCGATGTTGGCGACCTCCGGCGTGGGCGAAGCGCGGTCGAGGAGCGCCAGTGCCGCTCCTGCGATGTCGCGGCTGTAGATCCAATCGCGCAGGCCCGGGCGCGCCAGGAGCGCCGTGCCGCCCGCGCGCGCCAGGCGCGTCGCCTGGAAGTGCGGACTGAGCGTCTCTCGCACGCCCGTGTCGCCCTCCCACGGGCCGAACGCTGTGCCGACCCGAGCGACCACGAGGTTGAGGCCGGCGATGGCGCGGTAGCGCAGCGCCAGTCGCTCTCCGGCGAGCTTGGTGATCGCGTAGACGACGCTGGGCGCCGGCACCGTCGCCGCTTCGTCGAGCGGCGCTTCGCCAAATCCGTTGTCGCCGTAGACGGCACCGGAGCTGAAATGGACGACGCGCTCGACGCCGGCGCTCGCCGCGGCCTCCAGCACGTTCAGCGTTCCGCGCACGTTCACGTCGGCGGCGAGGGCGGCATGGGCGCGCTCCATGGCCGGCCCGGACGTGATCGCCGCCGTGTGGACGATGCCGCGCGGCCTGAGCCGGCCGATGACCGACGCCATGGCGCCGGCGTCGGTCACGTCGGCTTGGACGACATGGAGACGGCGGGCATGCGGCGCGACTGCGCCGAGGGCGATGTCGGGCAACGCGCGGCGATCGACGGCGACGACGCCGTCGCCGCGCTGCAGCAGCGCCTCGACGACATTGAGGCCGAGGAAGCCGGCAGCGCCGGTCACGAGGATCGGCCTGGAGGTCGGCATGGCCGTCAGTTCGCGAGCCAGCCGCCGTCGACTGGCATGGCGATGCCGGTGACGAAGGACGAGTCGTCGCTGGCGAGGTACAGGGCGGCGCGCGCGATCTCCTCTGGTTGGCCGATCCGGCCGAGCGGGTGGCGCTGCAACGCCCGCTGGCGCGCCGCCGCCTCGTCGGGCCAGCGCTTGTAGGCGCGTCGCAGCAGCGGCGTGTCGACCTGGCCAGGCAGGATGGCGTTGGCGCGGATGCCCTTGTCGGCGTAGTCGAGCGCCACGTTGCGCGTCAGGCTGATGACCGCGCCCTTGGACGCGATGTAGGCGGCGGCGAGCCGGCCGCCGGAGACGGCGAGCTGCGACGCGATGGTGACCACTGCGCCGCCCTTGGCGGCAACCATGTGCGGGATCACCGCTCTGATCCACAGGAACGTGCCCTTGGCGTTGACGGCCATGACGCGGTCCCAGTCGGCCTCCGTCGTGTCGGCAACGGGATTGCTGCCGGCGATGCCCGCGGCCGTGACCAGCGCGTCGATCCGTCCCCAAGCGCGCATCACGGAGTCGACCGTTGCTTGCGAGAATGCTCCGTCGCTGACGTCGCCGACGAAGCGCATGGACTGATCAGCGCCGATCCCGGTGACGACAGCTTCGGTTGATGCTGCGTCGAGATCAACGATCGCGACGCGCGCGCCCTCAGCTGCGAACAGCGCAGCAATTGCCTGGCCGATGCCCGAGGCACCACCCGTCACTATGGCCGTCCGTCCGTCCAGCTTCATGGATCGAGACTCGCTCAAGCTGATAGTCTGCCAAGCATTCGCGTCGTCTCGTTCTGCCGGCAAGCGTCAAACCGCGCCAGCAGCGTTGCGCTGCTCTCGGTGCCCCTACACAGCTTTCGCACGTGCACAGCGGCGGTCTTGACCGGCCGTCGCATATTGGCCAAAAGGTCTGACCATTTGGCCTCATGACCATAGGCAGGGCAGCCTTCGTGACGAGAACGCGGCCGGCGCGTCGTGCAGCATGGAAGCCCGTCGTGGTGCGGGCGATCCGGCCGCAGCGCCTCTACGAGCAGGTGGCGCAGCGGATCGAGGGGCTGATCCGCGAGAACGACCTGCGTCCGGGCGACCGCCTGCCGCCGGAGCGGGCGCTGGCGGAGCAGCTCGGCGTCAGCCGGCCGTCCCTGCGCGAGGCGATGATCGCCCTGGAGACGGCCGGCCTGGTGGAGGTGCGGACGGGCGATGGCACCTATGTGCGCTCCGTCGCGTCGGAGGGATTCAGGTTCCCCTGGGCCGAGCCGGCGACGGGCGACGACCCCGGCCCCGGCGTGCGCGAGCAGTTCGAGGCGCGCAAGCTGGTCGAGCCGCAGCTCGCGGCGATGGCCGCCGAGGGCGCGACAGACGAAGAGATCGCCGCGCTCGAGGCCGCGGTCGACCGGGCCGATCACCTGTTCGCCGCCGGCGAGCCGGCGGACGACGACGACTACGCCTTCCATGTCGGGCTGGCGGAGGCGTCGCGCAACAGCGTTCTTGCCGCCTTCGTCCGCCAGCTCTGGGACCTCAGGCGCACGGAGATGTGGCGGATCCTGCGCGGCCGCGTCGTCAAGCCGCAGCACCGGCAGCAGGTCATCGCCGACCGGCGCGCCGTCGTCGCTGCGCTGCGCGCGCGCGACGGCAAGGCGGCGCGCCGCGCGATCGAGCGCTTCCTCGCCCGCGCCGAGCGGCGCTACTTCGGCGACGAGGGCGAGCGATGAGCGCCCGCGGGGCCACCGAGCCCTACCGCTACGTGGCGCCGCTCCTGGCGCTGGAGGGGCTGTTCGTCGCTGTGCCGCTCGGCATCGGCTTCTGGTACAGCCTGCACCGCGCCGACTACTTCCAGATCACCGCGTTCCGGGGCCTCGACAACTACTGGTCCGTGCTGGGCTCGGACATGGTGCGCGAGAGCATGTGGGCGACCGCGGTCTTCTCGGTCCTCTCGCTGGCGCTCACCTTCACGATCGGCCTCGCCCTGGCGCTGGCGCTGGAGCGCGACACCCGGCTGCACGTCTTCGTGCGGGCGGCGGTCCTCGTGCCTTACGTCATCTCCATGCTGGTCGGCTCGCTGCTGCTCAAGTGGATCTACACGCCCGATTCCGGCCTCATGCACATGGCGCTCGGGCCGATCGGGCTCGGCGGCATGACGCTGCTGGCCGACCCGGCGGGCGCCATGGCGGCG
>JAEULF010000025.1 GCA_016793965.1 Alphaproteobacteria bacterium
TTCCGCAAACGAGATCACCTCCGGCACAGCCTGAGACAAACTAAGCCAGTCTGCAGTCACGCCGCGCTCGCCGCCTGCGGCTTCGGCCCGAGCAGGAAGTAGCATTCCAGCTCGCCCTTGCCCTTGACCGCGAGCCGGCCGCGCGGCTCGAGGGCGAACTCGCCGGCCAGGTGCATCGCGACGGCGCGCGAGACGTTGATGCGGCCGGGGGCGCCGGTCGATTCCATGCGGCTCGCCGTGTTCACCGTGTCGCCCCAGACGTCGTAGCTGAACTTGCGCCGCCCGATCACGCCGGCCACGGCGCGGCCGCAATGCATGCCGATGCGCACGTCGATCGCGACGCCGTGCTGCGTGCGCAGCATGCGCAGCACCTCGATCATGCCGAGCGCCATCAGGGCGACGCGCCGCGCATGGTCCGGGCGCGGCTCGGGCAGGCCGCCGACCGCCATGTAGCCGTCGCCGATGGTCTTGATCTTCTCGACGCCGCAGGCGGCGGCGAGCTCGTCGAAGCCGGAGAACACGCGGTTCAGCATGCTCACCACCTCCTCCGCCGAGCGGTCAGCGGAATAGGCCGTGAAGCCGACGATGTCGGCGAACAGCACGGTGACGTCCTCGGCGCTGTCGGCGATCACCACCTCGCCCGCCTTCAGCCGCTCGGCCGTCTCCGCCGGCAGGATGCTGAGCAGCAGCTCGTCGGAGCGCGCCTTCTCGTGCGCCAGGGCCTGCTTCGCCGCCTCGGCCGTGCGGTGGAGATAGACGATGAAGCCGCCGACGATGACGCTGACCACCACGGCGAAGATCCGGTTCAGCAGCGCCTCGATCGCGCTGACGGGGATCATCGGCTGCGGCTCGGTGAAGAGCGACCAGAAGATGCAGGCGACGACCGCGCCGGACAGCATGTAGGCGGCGAACATCTGCCGCCGCTCCTCGAGCCCGTAGATCAGCGCCGGCAGGGCCACGATCGCCGTGGCGCCGACGAGGTCCACGCCGGAGCTCGAGCCGATGGCCGCCTTGACCGAGACCAGCACGGCACCGGCAAACAGCATCACGCAGACGCGCGCCAGACCGAACCAGCCGACCAGGATGAAGAGCAGCGATCCGTAGGCGAGCGCCAGGTCGGTGCCGAGCATCACAGCGTAGAGGCGCAAGGTCTCCTGCGAATCCGTCTCCGTCACGTTCAGGACGGAGGCGACGACGGCGAAGGTGACGAGCGCCGACGCCAGGAGGCTGACGACATAGGCTATGGCGAGCGGCCGGTGCAGCGCCGCCGGCGCGCGATGCACTGCGCCCGGCACGAAACGCGATTCCGCGAGCTGGACCATGCGCCCTGTCCGTCCCTGTTCGCTCGGCGGCGGCCGAGCGATCGCTGCCGATAGTAGCGTCACGGCGCCGCAGCCGCGATCATGAAGCACCGAGGGCCGGCGGAGCCGGACCATCGCCTTCTCGCGCGACCGGCACGCGCGGCAAAGGCTCGCGGCCGCGTTAACCATGCCCCCGCATTGCCGCCTGGACCGCCCGAGCTTTACGGGCTATTGACCGCCGCTCCGCTAGCCTGCGCGCAGCCGGCGCATGGCGCACCGGCGGCGCGCATCTCATCGGATCGGTTCGGCTCCATGGCGATCGGCTTGCACTCGACAATTCTCGGCGCCGCGGCGGCGGCGCTCTGCCTCGCCGCCGCTGGCAGCGCGCTCGCCCAGGCGAAGGCGCCGGAGGCCGGACGCCGACCCGTCGAGGACGCGACGCCGACGCGCGGCGGCACCGAGGTCGGCCTGTACTTCTCGATCACGGCGATGGCGACGGCGGGACGGCCTGACGAGCCGGTCAACCGCTCCACCGGGGCGCTGTCGGGCCATACCGCCAGGGAAGGCGACCTCAACACCGGCATCGCCTTCGCGCCGAACATCGCGGTCGGCTACAGCCTGGCGCGCTGGGGCTCGCCCTTCCGCGCGGACGTCGAGTACACGATCCGCGGCAAGACGTTCTACTCGGCCGATCCGATGCTCAGCAACGGCAACGCCCCGTTCACCACCAAGCTCGACGGCGTGATCAAGACGCAGTCGCTGCTGTTCAACGTCTATCTCGACACGGACCGCTTCCCGATCTTCGGCTTCAACCCGTTCCTGAACATCGGCGCGGGCGTCGGCTTCACGGTCGGCGAGGCTCAGCGCATGACCAACGGCGCGGGACAGCTCGAGCGCGTCGATCATCGCAACACCAACTTTGCCTATGCGCTCGGCTTCGGCGCGGCGAAGGAGTTCAAGCCGGGCTGGAACCTCGACCTGCGCTACCGCTACGTCGATCTCGGCGAGGTCGAGTTCGGCCCGACCACGAGCGCCGGCGGCACGCGCAGCCACATCGTCATCGAGCGCAACGTCGCGCACGAGCTGGGCTTCGGCTTCCGCTACAGCTTCTGAGGCCATCGTCGCTCTTGCCGCGATAGGCGAGCAGCAAGTCATTGCCGCCTCCGTCGCCCAGCGCTGATGTCCGGTCTCACACGCAATGATTGCGACTTGGTGCAGCCCATAGGGGCTGCCCCCCAGGAAGTGTGGGGATTTGAGCCTACTGCGCGAAGTCTGGCGATGATCCTAGGCCTTTCCGCGTGAACGGGCTTTCAAGCCCGCCACCTCTGGGCCAGAATTGAGGAGTGCCAATCGAAGCACTGATCGGCCTGGTTGCCGCGGGTCCGCGACCGCGCCCTTAAGGTGAGGAATTGAACGATGCTGTCACGCATGCGGATGATGGCCCGGCTCGGCGTCCTTGTCGGGACGCTCCTGGTCCTGCTGGTTGCCGTCGGCGGCGCCTCGCTGCTCGGGCTTCGGCGGACCGCGCAGGGCCTGGAGACGGTCTATCTCGACCGCGTGGTGCCGTTGCGCGACCTCAAGGAGATCGCCGACGCCTACGCCGTCGCGATCGTCGACACCGCCCACAAGGTGCGCGCGAGAACCATGAGCGCCGCGGACGGCAGCGCGTCCGTCAGCGCGGCGGCGGCGACCATCCGCAGCAAGACCGACGCCTATCGCGCCACCCGCCTCGTCGATCGCGAGAGGACGCTGGTCGCGGATCTCGCGCCGCTGATGCTGAAGGCGGACGAAGCCGTATCGGACCTGCTCGAGATCCTGCAGCGCAACGACTGGGCCGCGCTCGTCGAGTTCGCCGAGCGGCGCATGTACCCGGCGATCGACCCGGTCTCCGAGAAGATCGGCCAGCTCGTCGAGCTGCAGCTGGACGTCGCCAAGGAGGAGTTCGAGAGGGCAGAAGCGCTCTTCGTGTTCTTCCTGTGGCTCATCGCCGGCCTCTCGGCCGTCGCGGTCATCGGCGGCGGCGCCTTCGCGTCCGCGATCGGCGCGTCGATCTCGCGCCCGGTGGCGCGGATCGTCGCAGCCATGCAGCGGTTGGCGAAGGACGATCTCTCCGTCGACGTCCCGGGCCTGGAGCGCAAGGACGAGATCGGGGACATCGCCGCCTCGGTCGCGGTATTCAAGGCGGCCGGCGGCGAGCGCCGCCGCCTGGCGGAGCTCGAGCGCACCGAAGCCTCGGCCAAGAGCGCGCGCACGGCGCGCCTGCTGGAGATCACCGGCCGCTTCGAGGACGAGATCACGAAGGCGCTGGGCCGCATGAAGGGCACGGTGTCCCGGCTGCACGAGTCGTCCGACGGGCTCTCGGCCAGCGCCGAGCAGACGCAGCGCCAGAGCGAGGCGGTCTCCGCAGCCACGCGCGCGACGACGGACACCGTCGCGACGGTGTCGACGGCGGGCAGCGAGCTGTCGTCCTCCGTCTCGGAGATCGCGCGGCAGGTCGATCTGGCGGCGCGCACGGCCGCCAGCGCCGCGACCGAGGCGGACGCGGCCAAGTCCCGCATCGAATCGCTCGCGCGCGCGGCGGAGAAGATCGGCGAGATCGTCAGCCTCATCAACGCGATCGCCGGCCAGACCAACCTCCTGGCGCTGAACGCGACGATCGAGAGCGCGCGGGCCGGCGAGGCCGGCAGGGGCTTCGCCGTCGTCGCGCAGGAGGTCAAGAGCCTGGCAGGGCAGACCGCGGGCGCTACCGACGAGATCGCGCGGCAGATCGCCGCCGTCCAGGCGGAGACCGGCGCCGCCGTCGCTGCAATCGGCGGGGTGCACGCCACCATCGCCAAGATCAACGAGCTGTCGGCAGCGATCGCCGGAGCGGTGCAGCAGCAGGGCGCCGCCACCGCGGAGATCGCCCGCAACGTCGAGCAGGCGTCGCGCAGCACGCTGGAGGTCGCCGAGAACATCGCCGGAGTCGCCTCCGCCGCCGGCGAGACCGGCAAGATGGCGGAAACGGTCTATCGCGTCGCCAACAAGCTCCTGCTCGAGAGCCACGTCCTGCAGACGGAGGTCGAGGACTTCCTGAAAGGCGTCCGCGCCGCGTGACGCGCCCGCGGCTCAGAACGACCAGTAGAAGACTTTCTTGCCGTTCGGGAGCGTGCCGCCGACGCTCTGGAGGTCGCGGGCCAGCGGGTCGCGGATCTCGACGAAGTCGTCGACGCGCGACAGCAGCTCGACCATCGCCGCCTTGTGCGCCGGCGCGTGCGGGTCCCTGGCGAGGACGAAGACGCCGAAGCGCGCGAGCGCCGAGAAGTGCCAGCGGCTCGCGCGCAGGAAGTCGCGCACCGCCTCGACCACGCCGAAGCGCATGCGCTTGTGCAGGTCGGCGTTGACATGGTCGTCGCCGAGGAAGAGCCCGTCCGGCCGCAGCTTCGGCGCGTAAAGGCTGAGGTCGGCCAGCACGTGCTCGTAGAGATGCGAGCCGTCGACGAAGATCCAGTCGAAGGTCCCGTCCGGGAAGCCGCCGGCGACCGCTTGCGACGTCGCGCGGTGCACCTCCACCGTGCCCGCCGCGATCGGGCCGGCGAAGCGCGCGAGGACGTCGCGGTAGCGCTGCTCCTGCTCCGCGTCCGCGACGTTGTTGGGATCGAGCCCGCCGTCGTCCACCGGCTGGTGCCGCCACGGGTCGATCAGGTGCAGCTTGCGCGGCCGGGCGATCGCCAGGATGTCCTGCGAGATGTCGCCCTTGGCGACGCCGATCTCGGCGACGACGCCGCCCTTCGGCAGCGCCTCGATGAAGTCGTGCTTGGTCCAGTCGGCGTAGAACATGCGGCGAGCCCGGCCCCTTGGCGGCAGTCCCGGCGAGGCTACGGCGGACCGTGCGGCCGGGCCAGCGGCAACGCGCTGCGAACGGCGAGGCGGGCGCTGCGCCGCGCATCGACTGTCGCCGACGCGCCAGCTCGGCTATGATGGCGCCATGTCGGAAGCGCCGGAGCTGCCGCCGCGGATGAGCCTGGCCGCGTTCCTGGAATGGGACGACGGCACGGAT
This sequence comes from Alphaproteobacteria bacterium, assembly GCA_016793965.1. Classification (GTDB taxonomy): domain Bacteria; phylum Pseudomonadota; class Alphaproteobacteria; order JAEULF01; family JAEULF01; genus JAEULF01. The sequence goes on from JAEULF010000025.1 coordinate 5,341, forward strand.
GCGCGCTACGAGCTGTTGCAGGGCCGCATCGTCGCGATGGCGCCGTCGAGCGACCGGCACGCCGCCATCGTCATCAAGCTGGGAACGGCGCTGTCACGCCGCCTGAAGCCCCCGTGCCTTGCCTATGTCGAGGGCGGCGCGTCGCCGGCAACGGCCGACGATACCTACTTCCTGCCCGACGTCATGGTGAGCTACACGCCGCCGACCGGGGCGCCGATCGTCCGCGACCCCCTCCTGGTCTCCGAGATCCTCTCGCCCTCGACGCGCACGCATGACCGCGGCAACAAGCTGCCGCTCTATCAGGAGATGCCGTCGGTCATGCACGTCCTGCTGCTCGATCAGGACCGCCGGCGCGTCGAGCATTTCCGCCGCTCGGCGCGCGGCTGGGAGCAGACGACGCATCTGGCCGGCGGCACGTTGGCGCTCGACGCGCTGGGCTTCGAGGTCGCGGTGGACGAGATCTACGAGGGGATCGCCTGAGGCAGGGAGCCGACCGGCTCCGCTCTTGGAACACCCGCCCCGTCGCGCTAACGATGCTGCTCCCCAGGCCGTCCGAGGTCCCCATGTCCGCCCGTCCCGTCGCCCCCGCCCCTGCCCCCGCCGGCAAGCCCGCCCTCGAGCCCTGGCAGTGGCCGGAGGAGCACTGGCGCAAGCTCGTCAACCAGGTGCGCGCGGGCCGCTCGCTGCGCCCGAAGGCGTGGCCGGGCGGGGCGCGCTGCGCCGTGGCGCTGTCCTTCGACAGCGACCACGAGACCAACGAGCTGCGCGACGGCGGCAAGTCGATCGGGCGCATGAGCTGGGGCGAGTACGGGGCGCGCGTCGGCGTGCCGCGCATCCTCGACCTCCTGAAGAAGCACGACGTCAAGGCGTCGTTCTACGTGCCGGCGGTGGCGGCGCTGCTGCACCCGGACGAGCAGCGCCGCGTCGTCGCCGAGGGGCACGAGATCGGCATCCATGGCTGGATCCACGAGCTCAACTCGGTGCTGCCCTACGAGGCCGAGCGCGACCTGATGATGCGCGCGGCGGAGGTGCTGGAGACGGTCAGCGGGCAGAGGCCGGTCGGCCTGCGTACACCCTCCTGGGACTTCAGCCCGAGCACGCTCCGGATCGAGAAGGAGATGGGGCTGCTCTACGACAGCTCGCTGATGGCCGACGAGGATTGCTACGAGCTGCTGCTCGACGGCGCGCCCACCGGCATCGTCGAGCTGCCGGTCGAGTGGGTGCGCGACGACGCGGTCTACTTCATCATGCACCGCTTCCAGAGCCTCAGGCCCTACACGCCACCGACCGACGTGCTCGACATCTTCCGGCGCGAGTTCGAGGCGGCCTATGCCGATGGCGGGCTGTTCCAGCTGACCATGCACCCGCACGTCATCGGCTACCGCTCGCGCATCTGGATCCTGGAGGAGGTGATCCGGCTGGCGCGCTCGCGCCCGGGCGTTTGGTTCGGCACCCATGCGGAGGTCGCCGCCTGGGCGCTGAAGAACGCGGCGTAGGGCGCGCATCCGGAAGCGGCTGCGCGCGCCACGTCGCTGTTGCGCCGCCGGCCCGCGCGCGGCATTAGCTTCGCCCGACATCGTGCCAGCGGCCGAACCAACGGCCGGCGGCCACAGGGAGGAGCGGGCGATGAAGCCGACCAATGCGGTGCTGTCCGGGTTGCAGACCTCTGTCTTCGAGGTGATGTCCCGCCTCGCCCGCCAGCACCAGGCGATCAACCTCGGCCAGGGCTTCCCGGACGGCAAGGGGCCGGCCGACGTGCTCGCGAAGGCGGCCGAGGCCGTCGTCGGCGGCTGGAACCAGTACCCGCCGATGCTCGGCATCCCCGAGCTGCGCCAGGCCGTGGCGCGCCACGAGAAGCGCTTCTACGGCCTCGACGTCGATTGGGAGCGCGAGGTGATGGTGACTTCGGGCGCCACCGAGGCGCTGACGGCATGCCTCATGTCGGTGATCGAGCCGGGCGACGAGGTCGTCGTCTTCGAGCCGCTCTATGATTCCTACCTGCCGATGATCCGGCGGCTGGGCGGCGTGCCGCGCTTCGTGACGCTGCGGCCGCCCGGCTGGGCGCTCGACGAGGCGGCGCTGCGCAAGGCATTCGGCCCGCGCACCAAGGCGATCCTGCTCAACAACCCGCTCAACCCGGCGGCCAAGGTGTTCTCCGCCGCCGAGCTCGGCATGATCGCCAAGGCGCTGCTCGACTTCGACGCCTACGCGATCTGCGACGAGGTGTACGAGCACATCGTCTTCGACGGCCGCGCGCACCA
>JAEULF010000080.1 GCA_016793965.1 Alphaproteobacteria bacterium
CGCCGGTCATGCCGTGCCAGGAGCCGGTGAAGGCGATGACCTCGAAGCCGCCGCGCGTCAGCTTGGCCAGCCGGATCGCGGCGTCGTTGGACTCGCCGCCCGTGGACAGGAACATCGCCTTCTGGAGCTGCGGCGGCAGCAGCGCGCAGAGCTCGCGCGCCAGGTCGATCACCGCCGGCGACAGCTTGGTCGAGTCGAGGTGCAGGACCTCGCGGCATGCCTGGTGGATCGCCGCGACGATGTCCGGGTGGTTGTGGCCCAGGGTGGCGCACATCTGCCCGGAGCTGAAATCGATGATCGCCCGGCCGTCCTGGTCGTAGATGTGGGCGCCCGCGGCCCGCTCGATGATCAGGTCGGCGAAGTCGCGGCCGTAGAACAGCAGGTTGCGCTCGGCGTCGGCGCGCCTGTCGCGCCTCTCGCCCTCTCCGGCGATTCCGTCCACAGATTGTCTCCCCGCCCCGCCGACCGAACCCCTGGCCCATCATGGCAAGTTGGGCGGTGGCGGCACAATGGGGTGACGGATCTGCTCGCGGGCGACCGCCGATGATCGGTTCTATTCGTTCCGTCGCTTGCCCGCCGTCGTCTCACCCGCGCAGCGGGCGGCTCGGGACGCGGGTGAGCTGCGACATCATCGAAGGGGCGAGTCGAAGGATGGGCGAGCGACGAGCCCGGCCCCCATTGCGATTGCGCCGGGATCCGCGTCCGGAGGCCCGCCGCGGGGTCATTTCGCCGGGATGAGATCCTGCGGAGGCTTCCACCCCGGCATCGCCTCGATCGACCGGCGCCACGCGGCGGTCCGCGGCCAGGCGGCCATGTCGTAGCCGGCCTCCTCGGCCAGCCGGCCGTAACCGTACAGGGCGATGTCCGCGACCGTGCAGCGGTCGCCGAGGACGAACCGGCGCTGGGCGAGGTGGCGCTCCAGCGTGCCGAGCGCCCGCTCGCCCCGCAGGCGCAGCCACGCGACGATGGCCGGGTCGCCGGGGGGCTGCATCAGCTTCGTCATGAAGCGCACGATCCCGATGCCCGGGAAGAGCAGGTCCTGCTCGAAGCAGAGCCACTCGTCGAGCTCGAGCGCCTCGATCGGGTCCGCCGGGCCGAACTTGCCGCTCGCCTGCGCGAGGTACTTCAGGATCACCGGCGACTGGACCAGCGCCAGGTCGCCATGCTGCAGGACGGGCACCTGGCCGAAAGGCGACAGCTTGAGGAACTCCGGCGTGCGCTGCATGTCGGCGGCCACGAACTTCGCCGTGAAGGGGATGCCCGCCAGCGCCATGAACAGGGCTGGCTTGTACGCGTTCCCCGAGCCCGGGCGGCCGTGCAGCGTGAACGGCGCATCCTTCTGCGGCAGTGTCCTCGCCATCGTCATTATCCTTCAGCCTGCGGCGGGGGCGCGGCGTCGCTGCCGCGCCCCCTCGCCGCGCGCCGGGAGGCGCGTCACTTGACCAGCAGCACCTGGACGACTCGGTCCTGCTGGCTCTTGAAGCCGGGTATGGAGTCGCCGAAGCCCTCGCCGACGGCAATGGCCTGCATGGTGCTGGCTTTCACCCCCAGCTTCACCAGCTCGGCCTTCAGGTTCTCCGCCCGCTTCTTGGCGAGCGCTTCGTTCGAGGCCTTGTTGCCCTGCTTGTCGGTGCGCCCGAGCAGGCAGATGCGCGTGACGTAGTAGCCGTTGGCGTTCTTCGCCACGTCGGCGAGCGTCTTCTTGTGCTCTGCCGTCACGTCCGACTTGCCCGTTTCGTAGTTGAAGACATAGGGGCCGGGGTAGTTGCCCTGGGACTGGATCGGCGGCCTGCAATGCTCGGGCTTGAAGGCCGGCGCCTGTGCCAGCGCAGGCGTGGCCGCGAGGAGGGCAGCTCCGGCGGCGGCAAGGGTCAAGCGCATGGGCATCTGATTCTCCGACTGGGGGTTGCTGTCCGGGCGGCACTATAGCCGAAACCCTGGCGGGCAAAGGAATAGCCCGTGGGTCCAGGATGCCCGGTGTCGGGCGGTCTGTGGGGGGCTTGAACCGCCCGCGGCGCCCACCCATCTGGTCGGTCGTGGACGCCGCTTCCGGGTCCATGCTGAGCCCGTGCCCGTCAAAGGGGTGGGCGCGTGGCCAGGTTCATCGCTCAATGGAGGATGCACCAATGCGTACCTACGACCTCTCGCCGCTGTTCCGCGCCACCGTCGGCTTTGACCGGCTGAGCCCGCTCTTCGAGTCGGCCTTCCGCGGCGCGAACGAGAACGGCTATCCCCCGTACAACATCGAGAAGACGGGCGAGCACGCCTATCGCGTCACCATGGCCGTCGCCGGCTTCAAGGCCGACGAGATCGACGTGACGTTCGAGTCCAACCAGCTGACCATCTCGGGCGGCAAGGGCCAGGCTGCCGAGGAGCAGCGCCAGTACCTGCACCGCGGCATCGCGACCCGCTCCTTCCAGCAGAAGTTCCACCTGGCCGACCACATCCGCGTCGCCGAGGCGCGGCTGGAGAACGGCCTGCTGGAGATCGAGCTGGTCGAGGAGGTCCCGGAGGAGCTGAAGCCCCGCAAGATCGCGATCAAGGGCAGCGGCGCCACGGTGATCGAGCAGAGGAAGGCGGCGTAAGGCGCCGCCGCAAGGAGCGAGGCCGGTCCCCGGGGCGGGACTGGCCTCGTGACCGTCAGTGCCGGGCCCGTTGCCCGGCGCAGGGCACGCGCCCGCTGGAGAGGCGCGCTGGAGAGCGCGAGATCTCGGCGGGGTGTCGAGAGTCCCGGATCTGCAATTGCCGTCGGCGAGAATGGCGCGACGGTGGATTGCGGAGAAGCGGCCGATGTGCGCTGCCACAGCCCGAGACGCATGCCGCCAACTTGTGGTCTTGGCGTCCTTGGTCTTCGCCGGGGTCGCGCCGTCGGGAGCGGCGGAGTTCAACCTGACGTCGCTGGAATGGCCGCCCTTTGCGGGGCAGGCGCTGCCCGGCAAAGGCGTCAATGCCGCGGTCGTGGCTGCAGCCTATTCCGCCGTCGGCGACACGGTCGCCGTCGAGTTCTATCCCTGGGCGCGCGCCGTCGAGATCGGCCTGAAGCGGCCGGGCTACGTCGGCTACTTCCCTGAGTATCTCAGCGACTCCCTCAGGGCGAGCTGCGACTTCTCGCGCTCGATCGGCGAGAGCCAGCTGGGCTTCGCGGAACGCGCGGCGCACCCCGTGCGCTGGGAATCGCTCGCCGATCTGCGCGCGCTTCGCATCGGGACCGTGAACGGCTACGTGAACACGGACGAGTTCGACGGCATGGCGGCGGCCGGGACGATCCGCGTCGAGCCGGTCGTCGACGATTCGACCAACCTGCGCAAGCTGGCCGGCGGGCGCCTTGACCTCGCGGTCATCGATCGCGCGGTCATGGCCCATCTGCTGCGCTCCGAGCCGGCATTGCGCCCGCTCGCCGGCGCCTTGCGCTTCAACCAGCGCCTGCTGGAGCGCAAATCGCTGCATGTCTGCTTCCGGCGTGACGCGGCAGGTGCCGCGGCCAAAGCCCGGATGGAGTCGGGTCTCGACGGCATCGATCTGCCGCTGGTCATCGGGCGCGCGACCCTGCGCCTCGGCGGCACCGGCTGACTGCCGGTGGCGCGGGTCGCTGGGTCGGCGCGCCGGGCGCTGCCAGGCGTTGTCAGCGAGCGAGCGGCCTGAGGCGTTTCGCACGCCCGGCGCCCGCGTGCTTCAGTACCGCCCGAGCAGCACCGGCCCCGTGGACAGCATCGGCCCGCTGCGCGCGACGGTGACCGCCGTCTCGACCTCCAGCGGGCGCGACAGCAGGAAGCCCTGGATGCACTCGCATTCCATGCGCCAGAGCGCGTGCAGCTGCTCCAGGCTCTCGACGCCCTCGGCGACGACCTCGATGCCCAGCGCGTGCGCCATGCCGATGATCGCACGCACGATCTCCTGGCTGTTGTCGTTCGACAGCATGCTCTGGACGAAGGCGCGGTCGATCTTCAGCGTGCGGATGGCGAAGCCGACGAGGTAGGCGAGGCTCGAATAGCCGGTGCCGAAGTCGTCGATGCCGGCGCGAACGCCGACGGACGACAGGTCGTCGAGCACCTCGGACACCTTCTTCGGGTTGTCGATCAGCGCGCCCTCGGTGATCTCCAGGCGCAGCCGCTTCGGGTCGACGCCGACCTCGCGCAGCCCGTGCTTGATCTCGGCGATCACGCGGTCGTCGGCGATCGAGTGGCCGCTGAGGTTGACGGCGATGTAGGTCGGCTTCTCGCCGGCCGGCCGCCGGTGCTCGCGCTGCAGGCGGGCGAGGATGTCGATGACGCGGCCGACGACCCAGCGGTCGATGCCCTGGACGAGGTCGGCGGTCTCGGCGAGCTGGATGAACTGCGAGGGCGGGATGGCGCCGCGCTCGGCATGGTCCCAGCGCACCAGCGCCTCGAAGCCCTCGACGTTGCCGTCCTTCAGCGAGACGATCGGCTGGAGCTGCAGCCGGAACGCGCCGGTCTCGATGGCGTGCTCGATCTCGCGCTGGAACTTCAGGCGGTCGATCGCCTCGGTATGGCTCTCGGTCGCCTTGTCGCGCAGGTCGCGCGTCGCCGCACCAGGCGCCTCGCCGTCGGTCGCCATCCAGTCGAGCCGTCCCTGCATGGCGCGGAAGCGGCCGAGCAGCACCTCGAGCAGCAGGCGCACGGTCGAATCGGAGTGCTTGAGCGAGGAGCGGATCTGCTCCCGGCGCACGATCACCACCTCGGTCGGCACCAGCGCCGTCGCCGTCGCCGAGCGCGGCCGGTCGTCGATCAGCGCCATCTCGCCGAAGATCTCGCCCTGGCCGAGGATGGCGACGCGCACGCTGCGGCCATTGCGCTCGAAGGCGATCTCGACCCGGCCGCGCTCGATGATGAAGGCGACGTCGCCCTTCTCGCCCTCGATGAAGATGCGGTGGCCGGCCGGGAAGACGGTCCGGATCTCGTGCTCGCTCGCGCTCATGCGCCCCTCGTATCCGCGAAGCCGCATTATGCGCATGGGCGGGCGCCGAGAGGAACCGTGCAGATGCGACGCCTCCGTAGGATCCCGTAGCCGGAGCCGCCTATGCCTCGACCCGTCCCCGGCCTTGGCGCTTGACCCGGCCGCGTCGATGCGGCCTTTACGTCATGTCCGCGCGGGATGCGGGCCGCCCAGCGTCGGAGAGAGCCGTGCCGAACGACCCTCGCCAGCCGCCGCGGCCTCGCGACGACTGGGCCTTGTTCCTGGACGTCGACGGGACGCTGCTCGACATCGCGCCCCGCCCCGATGCGGCGGAGGTGCCGGACGGGTTGCGCGAATCCCTCGCCGCGGCCGCGGCGGCGCTCGGCGGCGCGCTCGCGCTGGTCAGCGGCAGGGCGGTGGCGGACATCGACCGGCTGTTCGCGCCGCTGCGCTTGCCGGCGTCGGGCCAGCACGGGGCGGAGCTGCGTGCGGCGGCCGTTTCGGCACCGGCGGCCGGCGTGATGCTGCTCCCGGAATCCGCGCTCGATGCCGTCGGCAGCGCGGTCGCCGGGATGCCTGGCGTGCATGTCGAGATCAAGACCTATGCCGCGGCCGTGCATTACCGCGCGGCGCCCGAGGCCGGCGAGGCGCTGCGCCGCAGCCTGGTGCCGGTCGCGGCGGCGACCGGACTGGCGCTGCTGCCCGGCCGCCTGGTCTGGGAGCTGCGCCCGTTCGGCGTCAGCAAGGGGACCGCGGTCGGCGCGTTCATGGCCCAGGCGCCGTTCAGGGGGCGCCGGCCCGTGTTCATCGGCGACGACATCGCCGACGAGGACGGCTTCGCGGCGGCGCGCGCGCAGGGCGGGCTCGGCCTGCGCGTCGCCGGCTATGCCGGCGAGGACTGGCCGCAGCCGGCGACGCCGCCGAGCTTCACTGGTCCCGCCGCCGTGCGCGCCTGGCTGGCCGACCTGGCGCGCTTGCAGGGAAGCAGGACGGCCGCATGCGCGACCTGAACCTCGCAGCCATCGGCAACTGCATCGTCGGCGCCCTCGTCGACCGCCAGGCGCGGATCGTCTGGTGCTGCCTGCCGCGGCTCGACGGCGACCCGGTCTTCTGCGGCCTGCTCGACGGCGAGAGCGAGGACGGCACCTGCGCGATCGAGCTCGTCGGCCTGGCCGAGTCGCGCCAGGCCTATGGCGGCAACACGGCGATCTTGGTGACGACGCTGACGGACCGCGCCGGCGGAACGGTGCGCGTCACGGACTTCGTGCCGCGCTTCAAGCGGCACGACCGCATCTACAGGCCGCCGCTGCTGATGCGCCGCATCGAGCCGGTTGCCGGGCTGTGCTCGGTCCGCATCAAGGTGCGGCCGCGCTTCGCCAACGGCGCCGCGGCGCCGACGCGCATCCCCGGCAGCAACCACATCCGCTATGTCGGGCCCGACGCGACGCTGCGGCTGACGACCGACGCGCCGGTCGCCTATGTCGCGTCGGAGCAGCCCTTCGTCCTGACGGCGCCGCTGACCCTCGTCCTTCACCCCGACGAGACCTTCGAGGGCTCGGTGCCGCGGCTCGCCCAGGAGTTCCACGACCTGACGCGCGACTATTGGCAGGAATGGGCGCGCTACCTCGCCGTGCCGTTCGAATGGCAGGACGTCGTGATCCGCGCGGCGATCACGCTGAAGCTCTGCAGCTTCGAGCAGACCGGTGCCATCGTCGCGGCGCTGACCACGTCGATCCCGGAGGCGCCGGGCAGCGGGCGGAACTGGGACTACCGGTTCTGCTGGCTGCGCGACGCCTATTTCGTGGTCCACGCTCTCAACCGGCTCGGCGCGACGCGCACCATGGAGGACTACCTCCGCTACATCACGACGGTCATGTCGCTGCAGCCGGCCGCGGACCTCCAGCCGGTCTACGGCATCGTGCCGGGAGAGCCGCTGGAGGAGCGCACGGTCGCATCGCTCGCCGGCTACCGCGGCATGGGGCCCGTGCGCATCGGCAACCAGGCCTCGCTGCAGCGCCAGAACGACGTCTACGGCAGCGTCGTGCTGGCGGCCGCCCAGGCCTTCTTCGACCAGCGCCTGCCGGTGATGGGCGACCGGGCGCTGTTCGAGCGCCTGGAG
>JAEULF010000121.1 GCA_016793965.1 Alphaproteobacteria bacterium
CCGGCTGGAAGAAGCGGTCGAGGCCGGACTCCAGCGCGGCATACTCGATCGACAGCTCCTGCGGCACCAGGCGGTAGGACTTCTCCAGCCGCAGCGAGTCCATGGCGCGCGTGCCGAAGGGCCTGATGCCGTGCCGGCGCCCGGACTCCATCAGCTGGTCGAAGATGTAGTTCTGCATCTCGATCGGGTGATGCAGCTCCCAGCCCAGCTCGCCGACGAAGTTGACGCGCATCGCCCGCGCCTCGGCGGCGCCGACGTTGATCGGCTTCGCGGTCAGCCAGGGGAAGGCCTTGCTCGAGAGGTCCCAGTCGGTCAGCGGCTGCAGCACGTCGCGCGCCAGCGGCCCCGCGACCACGAGGACGCCCACCTGCGTCGTCACCTTGTCGAGCCGCACGCTGCCGTCGGCCGGCAGGAGCTTCGCGATGGTGTCGTGGTCATGGCGCTCGAGCGCGCCGGCGGAGACGAGGTAGAAGCGATCGGCCGCCTCGCGCAGGACGGTGAACTCGGCGCGCACGCCGCCGTTGCGCGTGAGCATGTGGCAGAGCGCGATGCGCCCGTCGCTGCGCGGCAGCTTGTTGGCGAAGAGGCCGTCGAGCCAGGCGGCGGCCCCCGGCCCCGTCACCTCGAACTTGGCGAAGGCCGTCATGTCGAGGAGGCCGACCTTCTCGTGCACGTGCCTGCATTCTGCGCCGACATGCGCGAAGTCGGCGGAGCGGCGGAACGACCACACGTCCTTGGCCTCGACGCCCTTCGGCGCGAACCAGAGCGGCCGCTCCCAGCCGTAGCGCTGGCCGAACACGCCGCCCAGTGCCTTCAGGCGGTCGTAGCAGGGTGCTTGCTTCAAGGGGCGAGCCGCCGGCCGCTCCTCGTTCGGGTAGTGCACCGTGAAGACGTTGGCGTAGGCCTCTTCGTTCTTCTGCCGGAGGTAGCCGCGGCCGGCATAGGGGCCGAAGCGGCGCGGATCGACGCCCATCATGTCGACCGAGGGCTCGCCTTCGACGATCCATTCAGCGAGCTGCCAGCCGGCGCCGCCCGCCGCCGTGACGCCGAAGCTGTGGCCCTCGTTGAGCCAGAAATTGCGGATGCCCCAGGCCGGGCCGACGATGGGCGAGCCGTCGGGCGTGTAGCAGATGGCGCCGTTGTAGACCTTCTTGATGCCAGCCTCGCCGAAAGCGGGCACGCGCGCGATCGCCGACTCGATGTGCGGGCCAAGCCGGTCGAGGTCCTCCTGGAACAGCTCGTACTCGGCGTCCGCCGACGGGCCGTCGACATAGCAGCAGGGCGCCCCCTTCTCGTAGGGACCGAGCAGCAGGCCGCCGTTCTCCTCGCGCATGTACCAGGAGGCATCGGGCTCGCGCAGCACGCCCATCTCCGGCTGGCCGGCCTTCCTGCGCGCGACGATCGCCGGATGCGGCTCCGTGACGATGTACTGGTGCTCGACCGGGATCACGGGGATGTCGAGCCCGACCATCCGCCCGGTCTGGCGCGCGAAGTTGCCGCTGGCCGAGACGACGTGCTCGCAGGCGATGTCGCCTTTGTCGGTCCGCACCAGCCAGTCGCCGCTCGGCCGTCGCTCGATCGCCGTGACCGTGGTGTTGCGGTAGATCTCGGCGCCGCGGGCGCGCGCGCCCTTGGCCAGCGCCTGCGTCAGGTCGGCCGGCTGGATGTAGCCGTCGTCGGGGTGCTGGATGGCGCCGATCAGTCCGCTGACATCGCACAGCGGCCACGCCTCCTTGACCTGGGATGGCGTGAGGAAGCGCACGTCGACGCCGATGGTCTGAGCGACGCCGGCATAATGACGGAACTCGTCCATGCGGTCCGGCCGGCTGGCCAGGCGGATGTTCGTCACCTGGCGGAAGCCGACCTCCTGGCCGGTCTCCGCGGTCAGGGTGCGGTAGAGCGCCACCGAGTACTTGTGGATCTGCCCGACGGAATAGCTGAGGTTGAACAGCGGCAGCAACCCGGCGGCATGCCAGGTGGAGCCGGAGGTCAGCTCCCGGCGCTCGACCAGGACGACGTCGGACCAGCCCTTCTTCGCCAGGTGGTAGAGCGTGCTGGCGCCGACCACGCCGCCGCCGATCACCACCGCCCGCGCCTGCGTCCGCATGCCGCCTTCTCCGCCCTCTCTGCAGCGGCGGCACGCATGGCCGGCCCTGCCGGCGCCCGCTCCGCGCCTCTGCTCGCGAGCGCAGGATTGGGCGCGACGCGACGCCGGCTGTCAACGAGTCTGCGCGTCGGACCTCAGGCCGCTTTGTGGCCAGCGAGCATCCCGGCGATCTCGTCCTTGAGCTTCAGACGCCGCTTCTTCAGCTCCTCGGCATGGTACCCATCGACGCCGACCAGGCCGGCCTCGATCCTGTGAATCTCGCGGTTCACCGCATGATACTCCTCGGCCAGCCGCTCGAAGTGCCTGTTCGTCGTCTTCAGCGCATGGATGCTGCCGGCCTGGTCCGGGAACTCGTCGTGCAGCTCATGGGGCGTGTGGCTCATCGTCTCCCGCTCCGCTTGCGACGCGTGCTGCGCCTGACAGCATCATCCTCTGTCGCAAGCGGATCGCGCTCATTGACCTGGATCAGGCCGTGCCGAGATCAGTCCGTGCGCTCGGTGTGCTCGTCGGTCGGAGCGATCGCGGCGATCGCGGCGTCCATGCGGCGCAACACGGACGCATCCACTTGCGCGCTGCACATGACGTGCCGGTCAGGGCCAACCGGCAGGTCGGGGAAGGTATGGGTCCGCAGGCCGTCCGGCTCGATGGCCGCCTCGCGCATCAGGTAGGCGATCTCGTGCGGGTCGACGATCATGTAGTCCATGCGTCCGGCCGCAACCATCCGGGCGAGCTGCGCCTGCGTGCCGGTCACCGCCGTGACATTCGCCTGCTTTCCCAGGATCCTCTCGTCGATGTAGCGGCCGAACGAGAACCGATCGACGATGCCGAGCCTGAGCCGCAAGTCGCTGCTTGCCGCCGCGAAGCTCGGATGGACGGCAATCGCGGCGGCCGCCCCCTTGCGCACGAGCAGCACCGATGCTTGGCCGCGGTGGATCGGCAGCGTGAAGCGCGCGAACGCCATGCGCTCGGGCGTCTTGAACCAGCCAGGCGAGCAGATCGGCTTCCCGCCGCTCTGCACGAGCGCGACGATGCGATTGGACGGGAGAGCCTCCCAGCGCGCGTCGATCGCTGCCCGCCGGAGCACGCGAACGACAAGGTTGACCAGCGTGCCCGACGGCGCTCCGGCTTCCGTCTGGTACAGCGGCGGTCGCTCGAAGTAGGCAATGGTCAGCGGCTCGTCCGCCGCTGCGGGCGCAGCGACGCCGATGAGAAAGACTACGGCGCCGAGCAGCGACTTTGCCACGATTGCCGTCCGCGAGTGCGTTTCGGTCCGACGGCCGAGCCGCCTGACCATGCAACCTTAACTAGCGACAATATGCTCCCCACAATGCCGAAATGGCAACGCGGCAATGATGCCCGAGTTCCTGGCTCCCGACAGGGATTTGCGAGCCGCAGCCACCGCCGTGCTGCGCCTGCGTCGCCCGCTCGAGCGGAGGGCCGAGGCAGCGCTCACAGCGGCGGGCCGGACCGTACGTACGCCTCCTGCGCCGGCGTCTCGACGGCCCCTGGCCGCACGCGGCGCACCAGGGCGACAGCCGCTGCCGCAGGCACGTCGAACGTCACGAGGAGCTTGGCCGCGACGGTGCCGCTGCGCCCAAGTCCCGCGGCGCAATGGATGACCAAGCGCTCGCCGCGGCGCAGGCGACCGAGCACGTCGCTCCGCACGGGCTCCCAAGCCGCCGCGAACGCCGCCCCGGGCGGCTGCATGTCCGGGATCGGCAGGTGCAGCCAGGAGAGGCGCGTGCGGCCTACCGCCGCCGGCAGGTCGGCGATGCCGAGTCGGGCGAACTCTGGCAGCTCAAGGAGCGTGAGCAGCGCCGTCGCCCCCCATGCCTCCACCGCCGCCAGGTCGGCGGCGAGGTCGCGCTGCCAATGCCGGCCATCCGCGGCGCGGTGGTTGCGCCCGGGGCAGTGGGTCAGGCCGAGCATTCCCGCCCGGGGGACTTCCAGCGCGGAGATCTCCAGCGAGCCTGAGGGCGCCTGCGCCTGTTCGCCCGCGCCTGTCATGCGCCTACCGCGCTCCGATCACGTTCTTCTCCGGTCCGACCGGAAACCTGGTGGTGTTCTCGGCCCCTGCCTCCGTCATTACCAGGATGTCGTGCCCGCGGTAGCCGCCCGCTCCCGGCATGCCCTCGGGAATCGACAGCATCGGCTCCATCGACACCACCATCCCGCGCCACCTCGTGCACCGGCACCCCGGCGCGCGCCGTGGCGGCGCAGGCGACGACGCACAGGTCGGCAATGCGCGCGCCCTGCTTGATGACGGCGACCTCCTCGGGCGACTTCACCGTGCGCTGCCACATCGCCGGCTGCCCGACATCGGCGAAGACGGCGCCGGGGAACGCCTCCAGGAGCAGGCGGCGCATGTCGAGGCTGACATGGTCCAACTCGATGCCGATCCGCCGCGCCTTTGGCAGCGCTTGCTGCAGGGCATGGAAGACGTTGTCCTTGCGCCGATCGGTGTAGCTGACGTTGTCGCCGAATGTCCGCCGCCAGGGCTGGCCCGCGTCGATCGCCGGCGTGACCGTCAGCGCCTTGCCCGGCGTCACGACGCAGGCGAAGCGCCGGCCGAAGGAGCAGTAGAGGAAATCGCTGAAGTGGTCGACGTTGCGGTACGAGGTCATGATGGCGGCGTCGAGCTTGAGCTCCGCGACGGTGCGCCGCAACCCGTCCAGCCGGCGCTGCATCTCGGCGGCCGAGACGGTGGGCTTCACCATTGGGCCGATATGCATCGTCTGGGTGCGCGCCATGTCGCCGCTCATTGCTCTCTCCTGCTGCAGCTGTCTCCGCGCGACAGCAGCGGCGACCAGATGCAGCAGCCCATTCACCGATGGCAATTTCTCGATAAGCCGGAGCGCGCGTCGCCAGGCCGCCGTCGATCGGTACGGGATCGGTCGATCGGGGAAGATCGCCGCGCGCCCGACCGGTCAGGCGGCGGCAGAGCGTCCCCGGTCGAGCGCCTCGACCAGGAACTCCGCGAGCAGCAGGCTAGCCCGCGACGGCCGGCGCGGCCGCAAGTGCAAGCCGATCTCGGCGCTGCCGACGGTGGGCAAGCCCGGCACCTGGTCGAGAACGCGCAGTCCCGCCGGCGCCGTCCGGCAGGAGAGCACCGTGACGCCGATGCCCGAGCGCACGGCCGCGAGGAGCCCGGCCAGGCTGGCGCTGGTGTAGACGACGCGCCCGCGCAATCCCGCGCGCTCGAGCGACTGCAGCATGCGCTGGCGGTAGACGCAGCCGGCCGGGTAGGCGACCAGTGGAACGTCGCCGCAATTGGCCCCTGCGAAGCTCTGGGCGCCGACCCATTCGAGCGGCTCGCGCCAGACATGGGCGGCACCCTCCGCCGTTGCGTCCTCGCTCATGGCGAGCACGAGGTCGAGGCGGCCGGCGCGCAGCTCGGCGAGCAGCGTGATGCTGATCTCGCAGACCACTTCCAGGTCGACCTCGGGGTGCGCCGTGCCGAAGCGGCCGAGCACCGACTCCAGCAGGTTGTCCGCGAAGTCGTTGGGAAGGCCGAAGCGCAATCCCCCCCCCTGCTTCGGCCGTGCCAGGCGCGCCACCGCCTCGTCGTTGAGGCCCAGGATGCGCCGGGCATAGGCGAGAAGCAGCCGCCCGTCCTCGGTCAGATCGACGGCCCGTCCGTCGCGACGGAGGATCGTCGCGTCGACGAGTCGCTCCAACCGCTTGACCTGCTGCGTCACGGCAGGCTGGGAGAGGTTGAGCGCGCGCGCCGCCCCGGTCACGCTGCGCGCATCCGCCACGGCGGCCAACGTGCGCAAGAGCTCGATCGGCAGGTCGCGCATCGCGGTTGCCTCAATTCGATCGCGGAACGCGCGAGCCTTGCGCCCACGGCGGCTGCGCGGAGTTGCGCCCACGCATAATCATCGCCGGCGCGCCCCGCGCAACGGCCATGACGGCGGCGACGCGAGAGGGGTCGCGGCTGCCCTCCGCCGTGGGAGCGCTTGCCCGGCCCTCCGGTCCGCCGGGGAGCCCGCCAATCGGCCGCAGCGCCCGGGCGCCCCCTGGCGCGCGCCCGGGCGCTCCGGCTATGGTCCGGCCCCGGCACTCCGCGGCTTCGTCCGCTGGACATCTTGGATCGGCGCATGGGTCACGCACCGCGTTTCTCGCTCTGGAGCCTGGCGCGCAACGCGCTCAATCATCACGCGGACTGGCCGCAGCAATGGCGCGACGCGGCGCCGAAGCCGTCCTACGACGCCGTCATCGTCGGCGGCGGCGGGCACGGGCTGGCGACCGCCTACTACCTTGCCAAGCAGCACGGACTCGGTCGCGTCGCCGTGCTCGAGCGCGGCTGGATCGGCGGCGGCAACACCGGGCGCAACACCACGATCGTGCGCTCGAACTACCTGTGGGACGAGAGCGCGCATCTCTACGAGCACGCGCTGAAGATCTGGGAGAACCTCTCCGACGAGCTGAACTTCAACGTGATGTTCAGCCAGCGCGGCGTCATGAACCTCGCGCACAACCTGCACGACCTGCGCGAGCTGTCGCGCCGGGCGCATGCCAACCGGCTGAACGGCATCGATTGCGAGATCCTGACGCGCGAGGAGGTGGCAGCCTTCTGCCCCGGCCTCGACGTCTCCGCGAGCCGGCGCTTCCCGATCATGGGCGCCACCCTGCAGCGGCGCGGCGGCACGGCGCGCCACGACGCCGTCGCCTGGGGCTATGCGCGGGCCGCCGACGCGCTCGGAGTCGACATCGTGCAGAACTGCGAGGTCACGGGCATCCGGCGCGACGCGCGGGGCGTCGTGGGCCTCGACACGACGCGGGGATCGATCCAGGCGCGCAAGGTCGGGCTCGTCGCCGCCGGCCACTCCTCGGTGCTCGCCGCGATGGCGGGGTTCCGGCTCCCCGTGCAGAGCCATCCGCTGCAGGCCTTCGTCAGCGAGCCGCTCAAGCCGGTCGTGAGCTGCGTCGTCATGTCGAACGCCGTGCACGGCTACATCAGCCAGTCGGACAAGGGCGAGCTGGTGATCGGCGCCGGCATCGACGCCTTCAACTCCTACGCCCAGCGCGGCAGCCACCCGGTCATCGAGGACACGGCGGCGGCGATCGTCGAGCTCTTCCCGCAGTTCAGCCGCGTCAAGCTGATGCGCATGTGGGGCGGCATCGTCGATGTCTGCCCGGACGCCTCGCCGATCATCGGCAAGACGCCGGTGCCCGGCCTCTTCATCAATTGCGGCTGGGGAACGGGCGGCTTCAAGGCGACGCCGGGCTCCGGCCACGTCTTCGCCGCGACCATCGCCAAGGGCGAGCCGCATCCCCTCGCCGCTCCCTTCGCCCTCGACCGTTTCTCGACCGGCGCGCTCATCGACGAGCACGGCGCCGCCGCCGTGGCGCATTGAGGTCCCCCATGCTTCTGATCCGCTGCCCCTATTGCGGCGACCGCGACGAGATCGAGTTCGCCTATGGCGGCCAGGCGCATCTGGCGCGGCCGGCGCCTCCGGCCGCGCAGAGCGACGCCGAATGGGGCGCCTATCTCTTCCTGCGCGACAACCCGAAGGGCGTCTTCCTGGAGCGCTGGATGCACGCCCAGGGCTGCCGGCGGTGGTTCAACGTCGCGCGCCATACCGTCACCCACGAGATCCTGGCCATCTACCCGATGGGCACGCCGATGCCCGACGTGGCGCTGATCGCGCATCAGGCGCGCGGCCTGATGGGAGGTGCCCGATGAGGACGGCCCAGCCCTTCCGCCTCCCCGGCCCGTTCGGCCATGCCATCGACCGCGAGCGGACGCT
>JAEULF010000128.1 GCA_016793965.1 Alphaproteobacteria bacterium
GCGCGCGCGCAAGGCGATCCGGCCTGGATCGTCCGCGATTGCGCGCTGGGCGACCGCGAGGGCACGGCGGAGCTGCGCCTGGCAGGCGCGACCGCCGATTCCAGCTCGCTCCTGAGCGTCCTTCCGGAGACCGCGGCGCTCGTGCCGCAAATGGCGCAAGCGGCATCCTCGACGGTGCGGGTCGAGCGGCTCGACGCGCACGCAGCAGCCCTGTCGCTGCGCGAGCGCCGCACCCTCCTCAAGATCGACGTCCAGGGCGCGGAGGATGCCGTCCTGCGCGGCGCTGGTGCGGCGCTGGGGGACATGGTCGCGATCTACACGGAGCTCTCGGTCGTGCCCCTCTACCAGGGGCAGCGATTGATGCACGAGATCGTCACGGACCTGCGCGCGCGGGGATTCCGCCTGGTCGATATAGAGCCCTACATGATCGACCCGCGCGACGCCTGCCTGCTGCAGGTGAACGCGACCTTCGTCAGGGACGACGTCGCGCTCGACCCGATCCTGCAGTCCCTCGTCGACGAGCCCTGCGCCGAGCCTAGGCCGTGAGGCTCAGGGCCGCGGCGGCGATCGGCAGGCGCTTGATCCGCGCTTCGGCCGAGAACGTCGAGCCGGTTGGGACGATCATGAGCGTCAGCAGGTTGCCCTCGGCGAAGAGCTTCGGGTCGCGCAGCGCCTTCCACAGGTAGAGCTGAACCATCTCGCCGCCCATGCGGCCCATGGCCGGCTTGGCGAAGAGCGTGCCGTCCCGGCTTCCCGCGATCACGAACTGGATCAGGAAGTTCGCGAGCCCGCCGGCCTGCTGGATCTCGTCGGAGAACGTCTCGTTCGCCACGTCCTCCATCTTTGCCATGCGGCCGTTGAAGCTCGCGAGGTCGCAGAGGCTGTAGAGGCCGCAATCCTTCCCGGCGAACTCGATGTTGACGACGTAGTGGCCGGGCTGGCAGGTGGAGACCATCGGCATGCTCCTGGCGGGTCTGTTGGTCCGGCAGCTGGACGATCCTGCGGCCGCGAGGCGGCAACCTTGGACGAAAAGCCCTGACGCCGCGTTAACCAAGCCGAGCCAGCACGACTCGGGGCGACAGGCAAGGGGAACGGAGGCCAGATTGGCCTCCTGTATGCGAGGCGGCCGGGGTCCCGGCAGCGCAAAGGAGTAGCGATGTACATCTTGTTCAATTCATCGGGTGGCGCTGGCATGGCACCGCACGCGGCGCTTGAGGAGATCGGGGCGCCCTACGAGCTCAAGCTGCTCGACACGGCGAAGGGCGAGCACAAGCGCCCGGAGTACCTGAAGCTCAATCCGAACGGCCGCGTGCCGACCCTGCTGGCGGACGGCAAGCCGATATATGAATCAGCGGCGATCACGATGCTGCTCGCGGACCGGCATCCGGAAGCGAAGCTTGCCCCTGCCGTTCCGGAGCCCGATCGTCTGCCCTACCTGCAGTGGATGGCCTACATGACCAACACGGTGCAGGAGGCATACATGCAGTTCTTCCACGCCGACTACTTCGCCGCCGCCGAGGCTTCGCGCGCCGACGTCAAGGCGACGGCGGAGCGCCGATTGCCCGGCATGTTCGCGGTCCTGGAAGGCGCGCTCGACCGTGGCCCCTACCTGCTCGGCGAGCGCTTCAGCGCTGCCGACCTCTACCTGTTCATGCTGACGCGCTGGGGTCGGAACCTAGCCAAGCCGGCCTGGGACTACCCGAAGCTCGGCGCGCATTGGCGCGCCGTCGGCGGGCGCCCGGCTGTGCAGCGCATGATGAAGGCGGCAGGCTTGGCATGAGCCCGGTCCAGATGCGGAGACGGAGGCTCGCATGGCCCTGATCACCTACCTCACGCGCATCCAGTTCGATTTCGGCGCGGTGAAGCTGGCGGCTGACGAGCTGAAGCTGCTCGGCGTGCAGCGTCCGCTCGTCGTCACCGATCGCGGGATCGTGCGCGCCGGGCTTCTCGCCAAGCTCGTTGAGGCGCTGGGGCGGAGCGGAGAGACAACGACGTTCCAGGACACGCCTGAGAACCCGACCGAGGCGGCAAGCCGCGCCGCCGTCGCGGTCTATCGGGCCGCCAATTGCGACGGGATCGTGGCGATCGGCGGCGGCTCGTCCCTCGACCTGGCGAAGGCCGTCCGGCTTCTGGCTACTCATGACGGACCGCTCTCTGGATACGCCATGGTGAACGGCGGCGTCGCCAGGATCCGGCGCGATGTCGCGCCGCTGATGGCGATCCCCACGACGGCGGGCACCGGCAGCGAAGTCGGCCGGGGCGCCGTGATGATCACGGAGGACGGACGTAAGCTCGGCGTCGTCAGCCCCTTCCTGATCCCCAACGTGGCGATCTGCGACCCGGAGCTGACGCTCGGCCTGCCGGCAGGCCTGACGGCTGGGACGGGCCTGGACGCGATCGCCCACTGCGTCGAGACCTTCCTGTCCCCGAGCGTCAACCCGCCGGCCGACGCGATCGCGCTCGACGGGCTCGCGCGCGCTTGGCACCACGTCGAGCGCGCTGTCCGCGACGGGCATGACCGGGAGGCGCGCTGGCAGATGATGATGGCGGCCATGGAAGGGGCCATGGCGTTCCAGAAGGGACTGGGCGCGATCCATGCCCTCTCGCATCCCCTGGGCGCGCTGGCTGGGCTCAAGCTGCATCATGGAACGCTCAACGCGGTGGTCATGCCTGCCGTCCTGCGCTTCAACAAGCCGGCCATCGCCGAGAAAAGCGCCCGACTGGCGGCTGCGATGGGCCTTCCGGCGGCTGGCGACGCGACGGAGACGGTGGCCGCGGCGGTGGCGTCCTTGAACGCGCGGCTCGGCCTGCCGCGAGGGCTCGGCGCGATGGGCGTGCCGGCGGGCGCGCTCGCGGAAATCGCGAGCGCGGCAACGGCCGACCACTGCCACGCGACGAATCCGAGGGCTGCTTCAGCCGGCGACTACGTCAAGATGCTCGAAGCTGCGTACTAGAGCATCTCTTGCCGTGAAAAGTCGAAATGCAAGATGAGAAGCTGAGGAACTTGGATTCGTGAGTAATATCTTGCGTCTGGCAGGACGAGAGCGTGTGGACATGCAGGGTTCAACGCCGGAAATCACCTGGGCCGCCAGCGAGGCGTGTCCGATATGCCACGCTAGTTGCATTCAGGACACGGTTTGGACAGCGTGCTGGCGCGTTACATTTTGGCAATCGACGTGTGCAGTGCAGAATCGGGTTAACAATCCGCGCTCGTTTTGTTAGGAAGCCCGGCGCGTAGCGTCAGCCGGCAGCATTTTGTGCAGCCGCGCTGGGGCGGCCGTCTGACCAGCAGGGTCGGCGCGCGCGCACGAGACACTGACTATGGAGACGGACAGGATGACAGCTGAGCGCCAGCGCCCGACGGGCATGTTGACCCCCGCCGACACGCCGACGCCCTGTGGCTCGGTTTCGCCTGACGCCGGCTCGGCCGACGCGCGGGTGAGCGGGCGCCGCGGCTTCCTCTTGGGAGCCGGAGCGATGGTGGCTCTCAGCGCGATCGCTGCGCCGCGGGTGGCCAGGGCCGTTGTCTTGGGCGTCAACGAGCGCCGCTTGAACCTTCGCCACGCCTATACGAATGAGGTCTTTGATGGCCTCTATTTCGCGGAAGGCGAATACGTGCAGGAGCAGCTGGCCTCGATCAACCACCTCCTGCGCGACTACCATGTCGATCAGGCGCATGAGATGGACCCCGAGCTGCTGGACACGTTGAACAACGTGCAGACGCTGGTGGACCGGCCGATCGAGTTCGTCGTCACCTCCGCGTACCGGACCGCGCAGACCAATCGACGCTTGCGCAAGACCGAAGGTGCTGCGCGGCACAGCTTGCATCTCGAAGGCAAGGCGATCGACATCAAGGTCGATGGCATCCCCATGCACCGGCTGGGCGACATCGCGATGTCGCTGCGCGCCGGCGGCGTCGGCTTCTACCGCAGCTCCAGCTTCATCCATCTGGATACCGGCGACGTGCGCACGTGGTCGGGACGGGGCAAGCGCCGCCGCGCTCGCGCCTGACGCGCGCCTCTACTGAGAATGTGAACGGGCCGGCCATTGTGCCGGCCCGTTTGCTTTCGAGCCCATGCTCGCGGGTCGATGCGGTCCCGCCGTCGTCGCTGCTTGTGGACAGCGGCGGTCGGCGGTCCCTAAGGTTCCGCCGTCACGCACAGGCGACTGGGAGATCGGATGATGGCGAAGCCGAAGGCAGGGGACGGGCTGCCCACCCCGCTGCGCGCGACGATTGCGCAGGCCAAGGGACTGAAGAACGAGCCGGGCCGCCAGTCGGCGCTGGTGTTCAAGCACGGCACGATGCAGCTGCGCTGGTATGCGCCACCCCAGGTCGACTCGCAGCAGCCGCACACCCAGGACGAGCTGTACATCGTGGCGCGCGGCGCTGCGACTTTCGTGGTCGATGGCGAGCGCGTGCCCTGCGGACCTGGGGACGTGCTGTTCGCGAAGGCCGGTGCGGTGCATCGCTTCGAGGAGATGGCACCGGAGTTCGCGACCTGGGTCGTCTTCTGGGGGCCGCAAGGCGGCGAGCAGCCCTGATCGGTCTCCGAGCGGCCGGACCGGCTGCTCCTTCCAGCGGAGTCGCGCATGCGGATCAATGATTTCTCTGTCCTCGCCTTCGATTGCTACGGCACGCTGATCGACTGGGAGGCCGGCATCCTTGCCGAGCTCACGCCCTGGTTGCGTCGCAACGGCGGCACCCAGGCCGACGACGCGATCCTGGAAGCGTTCGGCGCCGCGGAGTCGTCAGTCGAGGCTGAATCGCCCTTCCGGCTCTATCCGGACGTCCTGGCGGAAGTGCATCGCCGTCTTGCCGTCACGTGGGGCATCGCCAAGGACGAAGCGGCAGCGCGGGCCTTCGGCGCCTCCGTGGGGCGCTGGCCGGCTTTTGCCGATAGCGCCGAATCCCTGCGCTACCTGAAGCAGCACTACAAGCTGGTGATCCTCTCCAACGTCGATCGCGCGTCCTTCGCCGAGAGCAACAAGAAGCTCGGCGTGACCTTCGACCGGATCTGCACCGCGCAGGACGTCGGCAGCTACAAGCCCAGCCCCCGCAACTTCGACTATCTCCTGAAGGAGATGGCCGGAATGGGGATCGCCAAGGAGCGGATCCTGCACACCGCGCAGAGCCTGTTCCACGATCACGCGCCGGCCAAGGCTGCCGGGCTGCGCACGATCTGGATCAACAGGCGCAAGGGCAGGCCCGGCGGCGGCGCCACGCCGCCGGCCGAGGCGAAGCCTGACTGGGAGGTCGCGAGCCTCGCGGAGATGGTCGCCTTGCACAAGCGAGCTGGCTGAATCGTCGGCACTGGTCGCGCCGCTTTCAGGTCGCTCGCCTGAAGGTCAGGTTGATCCTGCACCGTCCGAGCAGCGCGTGCGTTCCCTCAGCTATCGGCCGGACGCCGTGATGGCGCATGCGCGACTCGCCGCCGAGCACCAGGACGTCCTCATGCGCCAACGGGATCGAGGCAGTCGGGCCCGTCCGCGAGGTGCTGCCGAGGACGAAAGTCGCCGGCAGGCCGAGCGAGATCGAGACGATCGGGTGGCCGAAATCGCGCTCGTCGCGATCCTGGTGCAGCGCGAGCTGGGAGCCCGGCTCGTACCGGTTGACGAGGCATGCATCCGGGGCAAAGCCTGGAAATCCGGCCAGTGCCGCTGCGTCGCGCGCGATCGCGGCAAGCGTCGGCGGCATAGCGGGCCAAGGTTGCCCGCTCTCGGGGTCGCCCGGCTGGTAGCGGTACCCGCGCCTGTCGCTCACCCAGCCCAGCGCGCCGCAGTTCGTCATCGCGACGGACATGCGCTTGCCGCCCGGTGTCTTCATGTGACGGAACGGCGCGGTGGCGGCGATCGTGCAGACCTCGGCCCAGACCTCCGCCCCGTCGACGTGCCGCGGCAGCAGGATGGCGCCTGGCGCAATGGCGCGCGGCTTCGAGCCGGGATGGTCGTCGAACAGCTCGGCCTGGGAGCTAGCCGCGCGCGACCCTTCACGCCGCGTCATGGAAGATGACCCCGAGGGTGAACCGTTCGCCGCTGCGCACCCTGCTCACGCCGTGCCGCATTGTGACGCGATGGGTCCCGCGCGCGCCGCGAACCGGCCGATGCCGGACCGCGAAGACCACGGCGTCGCCTTGGTCGAGCGGAATGACCTCGGCGCGCGATTGGGCGCGCGGGCGCTGCTCGACCAGCAGGAACTCGCCGCCGGCGAACTCGTTCCCAGGTGCGCTCAAGAGGACCGCCAGCTGGAGGGGGAAGCTGACGGCGCCGTAGAGGTCCTGATGCAAGCAATTGAAATCGCCAGGACCGTAGCGCAGGAGCAACGGCGTCGGCTTGGCCTGCCCGGCAGCGGCGCAGCGATCGAGAAAGCCGACGAGGTCAGGCGGAAAGTGCTGGCCAGGGCTGTCCGTGCGATCAAGGGAGGCGGCCCAGCGATCGGCGATCGGTGCCAGGCGGGAGTAGGCGGCGGCGCGGAGCGCCGCGACCAGCGTCGGCAGCGGCGCGGCGAAGTACTTGTATTCGCCGCTGCCGAAGCCGTGCCGGCGCATCACGACGCGCGACCGGAACCGCCTGTCGTCGTCGTAGAGGCCGGCGACCGCCGCGCACGCGCGCGAGTCGAGCAGCCGCGGAAGCACGGCGTAGCCGACCGCGTCGAGGCTGTCGGCCATGGCGGCCCAATCGTAGCCACCCAGACGGCCGGCGATGTCTCCGTCCTGCTGCTGGTCCGACTCTGCCGGGGCCGCGCTCATCGGGCCGCGCTCATCGGGCGGTGGCCTTTGCCTCTCGGGCAAGGAGCGCTCTCTTGCGGGCTGCCCCCCAGCGATAGCCGGAGGTGCTGCCGTTGGCGCAGACCACGCGGTGGCAGGGTATAGCGACCGCGAGGGGGTTGGCCGCGCATGCCTGGGCGACGGCGCGAACGGCGCGCGGCGCGCCGAGGCTTGCGGCGACCTCGCCATAGGTTGCCGTGCGTCCGGCGGGGATCTGGCGCAGCGACTGCCATACGCGCTGCTGGAAAGCCGTTCCCCGGATGTCGAGCGGCAGGTCCCCGGCGACCTGAGGCGCCTCGATCAGGTCCACGACGCGCGCGACGAGGCTCTCGAAGCCTTCGCCGCCCGCAGCGATGTCGGCGCGCGCGAAGCGCGACCTCAAGCCCGCTTCCAACGCGTCGGCGGAGTCGCCGAGCGCGATGCTGCAGAGCCCTCGGTCGGTCGCCGCCACCATCACCCAGCCGAGCGAGCACGGCACGACGGAGTAGCGGATCGCCATGTCGCGGCCGCCGCAGCGATAGGCTGTGGCGCGCATGCCGAGGATGCCGTCGGCATTCTCGTAGAACCGCGTGCTGGAGCCGAAGCCAGCGGCATAGATGGCGTCGGTCACCGGCGCTCCGGCCGACAGCTCGTCCTGGAGTCGCTCCCGCCGCCGCGCCTGCGCGTACTGCTTCGGCGTGACTCCGACGATGTCCTTGAAGACGCGATGGAAGTGGAAGCGGCTCAGCCCCGTGGCGTCGGCGAGCTCCGCAAGCGTCGGCGGCTCCTCGGCAGCCTCGATGAGGCGACAGGCGCGTTCTGTCGCGGCAATGAGATGGGCGCGCTCGCTGTCGGCATCCGGCCGGCACCGCTTGCACGCGCGCAGCCCTGCGGCGCGGGCGTCCTCGCGGCTCGCGAAGAAGCGGACGTTGGCGCGCTTGGCAAGCCGCGCTGCGCAAGACGGTCGGCAATAGACCCCGGTCGTGAGCACGCCGTACCAGAAACGTCCGTCGGCGGCACGATCGCGGCGCGCGATCGCGGCATAGCGTGCTTCGTCGTCCGCCTCCGCCGCGGTGGCGACGGCGGCGGGCGGGGCGGATCGGCCCGATGAGAGGGCTGGCGGGGTCGGCATCGGACGCATGATTCACCATTTTCGGTTCGGGCGGCGACAGGCTTGTGCGCCGATCGACGCGGACCCTAGGCGGCTCGCGCAGCCGCCGCTTGCCGCTGGTTGCTCTCGAATTCGCGGAGCTGTCGGGACCAGCTAGGCGGCGACCCAGTCCGGCTTGCTCGGGCGCAGCAGTGCAGCGCCTGCGGTGAACGGCACCCCCGCCAACGCCTGCGGCAGCATCTCCAGTCGCAGGAGCGCGAGTCCCCTGTTCCCTGCGGCGCTCCGCATCTCGCCGGCTTCCTGCTCCCCGAGCTTCACGACAGTGCCGGGGGGAGGCACCGGCCCCTCGATGGCGACCGGCAGCAGGCGCTTCTTCACGAGCCCGCGGTACTTCGTGCGCGCCGTCAGCTCCTGGCCGACGTAGCAGCCCTTCTGCCAGTCGCAGCCGCCGAGCTCGTCGAATCCGTTCTCCAGCAGGATGGCCTTCTCCACCTCCATGTCGCGGCTTCCGTCCGGCACGCCGTTCGTGACGCGCAGGGTATCCCATTCGTCGGCTGTTCCCGGAACGAGGCCGCGGCCGGCGATCGACGCAGAGAGCAAGCCGGCCGGCCCGAGCACCCGCGCGCCCAGCGCCGACAGCCGCGGATCGACAAAGGCCACGGCGCCGTCCACAGGCGCCGCGGCGCCGCGCTCACGCGGCAGGCCGAGTTCCGTCGTCGCGCCGTCGCCCCAGGCGAGCGCGACCGCGAGCTCCTCGCTGGCGTCCGTGAGATCGACCCGGGAGCGGAGCTTGTAGAGCTTGAGGCGGCGGAGGAGGTCGGGCAGCCGGTCGCGCTCTCCTTCCAGGAGAAGCGAGCCGTCGCTCTCGACCAGGAAGAAGTCGTGCAGGTACTTGCCCTGCGGCGTCAGCAATGCCGCCCATATGGCGCGCGAGACGGTCGCCTTCGACGCGTCGTTCGACACCAGCCCCTGCAGGAAGCCCACGCGATCCAAGCCCGCTATGCGCAGGACGCCTCGGCCCTCGGCCATGCACCATCGACCCATCCCAGCATCTCCTCGCGGCGTTCGCCAGCAAGCTGGAGCGACCGCCTTGCGCGCGCAAGTGGGGGTGCCTTGTGGCGCCGGGGCCGGCCCCCTATAACCCCGGGACACCGAGGCTCGGGCGATGACCAGGCTCCTTTTCGTCACATCGAACCGCATTGGCGACGCCGTGCTGTCCACGGGCGTGCTCGGTCAGCTCCTGGAATCCCTGCCGGACCCGCGCGTCACCGTCGTCTGCGGCCCGGCAGCCGCAAGCCTCTTCTCCGCCGTGCCGGGGCTCATGCGCGTGATCGCCATGGGCAAGCGGGCGGGCGGCCTCCATTGGCTGGGGCTCTGGGGCCGGACCGCGTGGCGGCTGTGGGACCTGGTGGTCGATATTCGCGGCTCGGCGATCTCGTACCTTGTGCCGACTCGCGGTCGGATCGTCGGCGGGCGGCCGGACGACGCCTTGCACCGCGTCGCGGCTATGGGACGCCTGCTCGGCGCCGACCATCCGCCGATGCCGCGGCTTTGGCTCAACGCCTTGCACCGGGAGATGGCGGCTCGCTTGGTGCCGCACCCCGAGGCGCCCGAGCGCACGCCGGTCCTGGCGATCGGACCGGCAGCCAACTGGCGCGGCAAGCAGTGGCGTGCCGCCTTTTTCGCGGAGCTCGCGCGGCGCCTGACCGAGCCGGATGGCATCCTGCCCGGCGCCCGGATCGCGGTGCTGGCTGCCGGGCATGAGCGGCCTCAGGCCGCACCGGTCCTGGCCAGCGTGCCGGAGGATCGCCGCATCGACCTCGTCGGCATCGTCAACCCGCTCGAGGCCTATGCCGTGCTGAGCCGTTGCGCGCTCTTCATCGGCAACGACAGCGGCCTGATGCACTTGGCCGCAGCGGCCGGAATCCCCACGCTCGGCTTGTTCGGCCCGAGCCGCGAGCGCCACTACGCCCCGTGGGGGCCAAAGGGCATGGTCGTGCGCACGCAAAAGCCCTACGAGGAACTGGTCGGCGGGCCCGGTTACGACCACCGCACCACCGGCACCCTGATGGACAGCTTGACGGTGTCGATGGCGGAGCGCGCGGCGATCGAGCTTTGGCAGCGCGGCCGGCAAGCGACCTCGGCCGCCGCATGACGGAGCCGCTCGCGCCGCCGCCGGCGCCCCGCTTGTCGGCGTTGGTCGTCGCCCACAACGAGGAAGCGCGCCTCGAGGCCTGCCTCTCCAGGCTCGCCTTCGCCGACGAGCTGGTCGTCGTGCTCGACCGCTGCTCCGACGGCTCGAAGGCGATCGCGCAGCGCTTCGCCCATCGCGTCGTCGAGGGCGCGTGGGAGATCGAGGGCGACCGCCGCAATACCGGGATCGATGCCTGCGCGGGGGATTGGGTCCTGGAGATCGACGCGGACGAGCACGTGCCGCCGGAGCTGGCGGCGGAGATCCGCGACGCGATCGCCGCTGCGGCGCAGAGCGGCAAGTCAGGCTGGTTCCTCCTGCCCTTCGACAACTACATCGGCCAGCGCCGTGTCCGGTACGGCTGGGGCGGATCGTTCGGCACCGCGGCGGTCGGGCGGCTCTGGTCGCGCGGCGTGAAGCGGTGGGGTCGCCAGCGCGTTCATCCGTCGGTCACGCTCCCCGGCAAGCCGATCGCGCGCCTCAAGACGCCGGTCGAGCACTACGTCGATCGGAACATCAGCGACATGCTGAAGCGGCTCGATCGCTACTCGACGGCGCGCGCGAGGGACCTTCGGGCGAGCGGGCGCCCGGGGTCGATGGCCGGGAACCTGCGCCGCTTCGTCACTCGCTTCGCCAAGTGCTACTTCAGTCGCGGCGGGTGGCGCGAGGGCGGCTGGGGCGTGCTCGTCGCCCTCTGCGCCGGGCTGTTCCCGCTCCTGTCCTATCTCAAGGCGACGCTGGAGGAGGAATGATCGGGCGCACCGCGGCGATGACATCCTCCGGCGCGATCTCCGCCATGCGCTCGCGCTGCAGGATCGAGACCGACGGACCGAGCGGCGCCGTCATCGCCGGGTCGCTGTCCGACGCGTAGAGGACGACGACGGGGCAGCCGACGAGCGCGGCCAGGTGCATCGGCCCGGTGTCGTTGCCGATCGTGACGACGGCGCCGCGGCACAGCGTCGCGAGCTCCGCGATGCTCGTCTGCCCGACGAGGTCTATCGTCCCGGGGCATGCCGCGACGATCGCGCGCGCGGCATCTCGCTCCTGCGCGGTGCCGACCACGACAGAGACGATGCCGAGCGCCTGGAGCTGCGCGGCGACGGCGCCGAAGGCCGCTGCCGGCCAGCGCTTGAGCGGGCGCGACGGCGAGGCACCGGGAACGAGGATGGCGGCGCGCGACGGCACGCGATAGCGGGTTGCGTCGCCGGCGAGGAAGCGCAGGTCGCTGCGCGGCACGCTCGGGATCCCGGCCGCGGCGAGCTGCGCGGCGAACTTCTCCGTCGCGTGGCGACGATCGCCCTTCGGGTCCGCAACGCGATGCGAGGCGCCGCACGCGGTGCCCGACCACTCGATCCGGCGGCCCAGCGAGAGCATGCGGTAGAGCAGCGCCGTGCGGTCCTTCCGCTGCAGGTCGTAAGCCCGCGCGAAGCGCGCGG
>JAEULF010000169.1 GCA_016793965.1 Alphaproteobacteria bacterium
TTGTCCCGGTCGACGCCGAGCGGCGTGCCCGAGCTGATGTCCCGCGCCCGCTGCGCGGCGAGCAGCACGAGCTCGAACCGGTTGGGGACCTGGGTGACGCAATCCTCGACGGTGACGCGCGCCATTGCGATGGGCTCCAGCAATTCAGTGCAAACACGCTAGATAGCGCATGCTGCAGGCCGCGACAAGCTGCGAAGCTCCGATTCGTCCGGGGATCGCGCGCCGCATGGCGCTGTCGCATGCGCGGCCGGCCGCAGCGATGTCAGGTCCAGGGTTCGCGTGGCTCCAGCCGCTGCGAAACTGTTCCTTGCATCGCGAGCGCGAATGACTAGGGTGGCACCGCTCGCCATTTCCTCAGTTCGGGCATTACCGGCGCCTTTACGGCGCCGATCCGACACCAGCAACGGGAAATATTGATGATCTTTTACCCGCAGGAGCGCGTCGCGCTCTTCATCGACGGCGCCAACCTCTATGCCGCCGCCCGCGCGCTCGGATTCGACATCGACTACAGGAAGCTGCTGGAGCTGTTCGGCTCGAAGGGCCACCTGATCCGCGCGTTCTATTACACGGCGCTGCTCGAGGACCAGGAGTACTCGCCGATCCGGCCGCTCGTCGATTGGCTGGACTACAACGGCTACACGATGGTGACCAAGCCGGCCAAGGAGTTCACGGACTCCATGGGCCGCCGCAAGGTCAAGGGCAACATGGACATCGAACTCGCCATCGACGTCATGGAGATGGCCGAGCATCTCGACCACATCGTCATCTTCTCCGGCGACGGCGACTTCCGCCGGCTGGTCGACGCCGTCCAGAGGAAGGGCGTGCGCGTCAGCGTGGTCAGCACAATCCGCTCGCAGCCGCCGATGGTCGCCGACGAGCTGCGCCGCCAGGCCGACAACTTCATCGAGCTGCAAGAGCTGATGCCGCACATCGCGCGCGCGCATCAGGGCCCGCGCGACGAGGCGCGGCGGCCGCGCTACCAGCAAGACGACTATGCCGCGCCCCAGGTCGGCGTGCCGCAACAGGCGGCCGAGCCCGCCGTGCCCTATGCCGGGCGCCAGACCATCTCGAACGCCGGCGGCTACTCCAACGCCGGCAATCCCGCCGGACCCTTCGACGACGAGGACGATATGGAGAAGGCGTGAGCGGCCATCCGGCGCGCTCCAGCCTGCCCTCCCTCGCGCACCAGGCCATGCCGACCGGCAACCGCTCCGCCGCAGCGCAGGGGACGGCGCCCGCAGCGCCGGGACGCGACTGCCCCGCCTGCCCGCGCCTCGCCGACTTCCGTGCCGGCAGCCGGCGCGCCGAGCCCGCATGGCACAATGCGCCCGTGCCCTCCTTTGGCGCGCTCGACGTGCCGTTGCTGATCGTCGGCCTGGCGCCCGGCCTGCGCGGCGCCAACCGGACCGGCCGTCCGTTCACCGGGGACTATGCCGGCGACCTCCTCTATGCCACCCTCGCAGCGCTCGGCTTGGCGGACGGCACATACGGCGCCAGGGCGGACGACGGCTTCGCGCTGCGGGGTTGCCGCGTCACGAATGCCGTGCGCTGCGTGCCGCCGGAGAACAAGCCGACTGGCGACGAGATCCGCGCCTGCAACGGGTTCCTCGCGGCCGAGCTGGCCGCCATGCCGCGGCTGCGCGCCGTGCTGGCGCTCGGGTCCGTGGCGCATGGCGCGGTGCTCGCGGCGCTCGGCCTGACCAAGAGCCGCTTCAAGTTCGCGCACGGGGCGCGGCACGCGATCGGCGGCGGCAGGACCCTCGTCGATAGCTACCACTGCTCGCGCTACAACACCTCGACCAAGGTGCTCACGCCGGCCATGTTCGGCGATGCCGTCCGGATCGCGCGCGACCTGGCGCGCGGCTGACGCGGCGCCGGGCCGACCCGGCGCAATAAATCCAGCAGGGGGCATTTGCGGGGGTCTTGGGCGGGATGGCCGGTCATCATGGCCTCGTCTTCGCCATTGCCGCCGCCGCGGCCTTGAGGCCTGGCCGCGCTCTGGTATGATCTTGCGCAACGGGCGGCATCCAGCGCGCCCTCGGCAATTGGGGGGATGCAATGCGGAACGCGATCCGTGCTGCGGCCATCAGCGCAACGCTCTTCTTCGGCGTCACGGCGGCCCTGGCGCAGCAAGCCGGCCCGACCGAGGGCGTGGCGCTCGCGCAGAAATGCGAGCTCATGCACAACGTCTCGCAGAAAGAGAGTTGCCAGTTCATGCGCATGGCCGACGGCGAGCCGCGCGGCCTCAAGTCCCCGGCCGCGCTGATCTCGCGCGCGCGCGACGCGTGCACCCGCGGCGAGCGCGACGAGGCGATGATGTGGACGGTGCAATGCCACTGCCCGGACGGCTACAGCATGAACAAGATCCGCAGCGACCGCCGCCAAGTCCTCGCCTATCTCGGCTGCCGGCTCTGACGCCTTGCGCGGCGTCGCAGTCACGCAGGAGATCGCGGCACCGCCCGAGCGCGCTTTCGCGCTGGCCGCCGACCTGGCCGGGGCAGGGGCCGTGTTCTCGGGCATCGCGCGACTTGAGCTGCTGACGCAAGGCCCGGTCGGCGTCGGCACGCGCTTCCGCGAGACGCGGGTCATGTTCGGGCGCGAATCGTCGGAGGAGATGACCGTCCTCGCCTTCGACCCGCCGCGCGCCTTCCTCGTCGGCAACGAGGCGCATGGCTGCCGCTACCGCAAGACCTTTGCCTTTGCGCCGGACGGCGAGGGCACGCGCGCCACCGTCACATTCGAGGCCGAGCCGCTGACGCTCATGGCCAAGGTCATGGCGGTGCTGCTCGCTTTCATGGCCAAGTCCATCGCCAAGCTGATCGCCCGGGACCTCGCGGACCTGAAGCGCGCGGCGGAAACGCGGGCGCGCTGAACCGGCGCCGGATCAAGGGAGCCGCACGTCGACGGAGAAGACCGCCTTCTCGAAGTCGCTGACCAGCAGCTCGACCTGGAGATGCCAAAGGCCGGCGACGCCGAGCTCCGGTCCGTGCCAGGCCCAGCTGCCGAGGCTTTGCGGCGCCAACGGGCGGCGCAGGCCCGCGACGCCGCTCGCCGGATGGGCGAGGACGAGCCATCCCTGCTGCGCCCCGAGCGGCCCGCCGTCGCGGTCGATGGCGTCGACCAGCACCTGGCCATGCGCGCCGTGGCGCTGCACCTCGATCAGAGCCGTCCGGCCGTCGGCCGCGACCTCGCGCGCCACCGCCGCCGAGGCCGGCGCCGGCAGTGCCTCCAAGGACGCGCGGGAGCGCGGCGGCACGGCGCTGCCGAGCAGCGCGGTCGCCGCGACCGCCAGCGCCGCGAGCAGAAGCTCGGCGCCGATGCTCGCGCGCAGGCGGGTCCGGGCACCCGAGCGGCCGGCCGCCAGCTCGGCCGTCAGCCGCCAGCGATTGAGCGCGCCCAGCGCGAGCATGAGCGCCACCGCCGCCAGCTTGGCCATGAGGATCCGGCCGTAGGGTGTCGACGCCAGCGCCTCGAAGCTGCGCAGCTGCAGCCAGGCGAGCGCCAGGCCGGCGAGCAGGAGCACCGCGACGATCGCAGGCGCGCGCCGGGAGAACTGCCGCAGCAGCGCCGCGGCATCGCTCGTGCCGGCCGCCGCGATGGCGCGCAGCAGGCCGGGCAGCGCACCGACCCACAGCGCCGCCGCCAACCCGTGCGCGACGGCGGCTGCCGCCGCGAGCGGGCGCGGCTCGGCCGTCGCCTGGTGCCCGGTCAGCGCGACGCCTGCCACGAGCAGGGCCGCGCCGCCGATTGCGAGCGCGCCGCCCGGCATAGCGGCCGCGAGCGCAGCGCCGGCCATGACCATGATCGCCGCCGGCTGGCCCGGCAAGTCGAGGGCGAGGCGCCAGGTGTCGATCGTGCCGATCGCCTCCGGCCAAGGCAGCGCTTGGGGCGACAGCTCGGCCGCCGCAGTCAGGCGCAGCAGCACCAGCGCCGCGACGGCGAGCGGGGCAGCGCCGCGCACGAGGCGGCAGGACCATGTCTCGTCGCCGCCGGCACGCAGCCGCGCCGTCCAAGCGCCGCCGAGCGTCGCCAGGGCGGCCGCGAACAGCAGCGCGCGCAGCACGATCGCCAGCGCGCCGTGGCGCGCCTCGACCATCGTGCCTGCGGCGACGTCGGCGCCGATGCCGAAGGCGATGGCGCCGAGGATCGGATGCCCGTCGGCCGACACGACGCGCCAGGCGACGAGGTAGCGGCCGGGCGGCAGCGCGCGCGGCAGCCCTTGCGTCACCCGCTCGGCGGCGGCGGTCGGGGCCGGCAGGTCGAGGATCGTGCCGGCAGCGTCGACCACCTGCACGCCGACCACCGTCACCGGCTCGTTGAAGACCAGGACCACCGCCTCGGGCGCCGTCTCCAGGCGGGCGCCGTCGGCCGGCTCGCTGGCGACCAGCGATGCGTGCGCCCAAGCGGGCGGGCAGGCCGCGCACATGGCGACCAGGACGAGGACGGCGCCGCGCAGCGGCGCCCAGGCGAGACCGAGCAGGGACGGCATGACCGCGCGCGGCTCTCCCGGGGCGCCGCGAAACCGCTCCGAGAGAGCCGCCTGCCTCAGTTCCTGGCCTTCAGCCGCAGCGCCGGCGCCGGCTCCGGGTAGTCGTCCGCCGACTTGCCGGGGGCCGGGATCTCGATCCAGCGATGCACGCCGACCTCGCACTCCTGCACCACCGGCCAATGCAGCACGGCGTCCGGCGCGTCCGGCAGCTTCACCCGCATGACGAACTCGTCGTAGTGCTCGTCGAGCAGCCGCCCCGACCACGTCACCTCGTTCACCCCCTCGGTGATCTGCCCGCCATGGCCGTCATCGACCGGCTTGGCGAGCTTGCCCTTGACGGTCGCGAGCTCCCAGCCGGGCTTCGGCTGGGCCTTGACGCCGGTGACGCCGTCGGGAACTCGGACCCGGACCTTCAGGGTCGGCGATCCCTTGCAACCGTGCGGCACGCGCAGCACGACCTTGTGGTAGCTCCCGGCCGGTGCCTCGCGGCTCTCCAGCGTGACATGGGCGTGGACGACGGCAGGGGCGCAGGCGATCAAGAGGGCGAGAGCGGGCGCGCCGCCGATGCGGATGACGGACATGGAACGGACCTTTCGAGCAGCAGGCATGATGCGCCCGCGCGAGCGGGCACGAACGGATTGCTGGTTCGTCAGGTCAGGGCTGGCGGGCCGCGCGGGATCTGCGGCAGGAAGGCGCTGCGGCCGTCGCCCGCCGCGGCCGGCGCATAGGCCCAGCGCTGCCCGCCTGCCGTGCGATGCGCCGTCAGCGAATCGGACGCGGCCGGCAAGGCCGGCTGCGGCAGCTTCGCGACGCAGAGCGGGCAATGGCCGTCGCCCGCCTTGGGCGCTGCGGGGCGCTGACCGTCTGGGGCGGCCGCGCCGCCGGACGCACCGGGCATGCAGAGATCGGCAGCCGTCCAGAGGTGGTCGGGCGCCGGCGGCTGCGTCAGGGCCGTCGGCAGCGTGAACAGCAGGAACGCCGCCGCCGTCGCGGCGGCGACGGCGCGGCGCAGGGCGATCATGCTCGTTCGGGCGCGCACGCGGTTCACGGCCCAATCTCGCAAGGCCGGCCGCCCCGGCGCAAGCGCGCAAGCATCGCCTCGACCGCGCTTCGTGCCGCACCGCCCGCCGCGGGCGCTGCGCTCGCCCGCGCGCGGCGGAACGGGCCTAGCCGATCGGCGGCGCTTCGCCGTCCTCGGCCGCGGCGCGCGCGACCTCCGCGTACATCACGTCCGTGCGCAGCACGTACTTGCGACCGCGCAGCACCGGCTCGCCCTTGTGCAGGATCGGGTGGTGGAACATCAGCGCCCGTCCCGCCTGCGGGCGGACGCGGAAGCCGCGGTCGCCCTCCCCGCCGTGCAACGCATGCGCGAACGCCGTCTCGCCGCCGTCGAAGCCGTCGTTCAGGTAGACCATGAAGGTGAAGAAGCTGCGCTCGCCGCTGTCGCGGCCGAAATAACCATCATGATGCCAGTCGAACTGCTGCCCGGGGTCGTAGCGGTAGAAGCGCAGCCGCTCGTTCAGCCCCACGGGCTGCCAGCGCTTCTTGAACCGGACCGGGATCGCCGGTCGCAGCCGCTCCCACAGCGAAGCGGCGCGCGCCGCGTCGTCGAGCATCACGCGCTCGTTGTTGCGCAGCTCCTTCATCATGACCATGCCGCGCGCCGTGTTGACCGGCGCGTCGGCGAAGCCGATGCCCTCGCTCAGGCCGATATAGGCATCGCACTCCGCGGCGGAGAGGAAATCGTGGATGAGCGCGACGTCCTTGGCGATCCACTGCGTCTGCGGCATCTCCCGCCCCGGCGCCTGCCTAGCCCGGCTGCGCGGCGACGCCGTCGACGGCGACCATGTTGAACACCGCGTGGCCTTGGCGCAGCGCGATGATCTTCTGGTACTCCGGCGAGGCATGGAATCCCTTGGCCTTCTCCAGCGTCGGGAACTCCAGCACGGTGAGCCGCTTCGGGGTCCACTTGCCCTCCAGCACGGCGAGCTCGCCGCCGCGCACGAGGTACTTGCCGCCCCACTTGGCGACGATGGCCGGCGCCGCCGCCATGTAGGCCTTGAAGCCCTCGGGGTTGGTGACGTTGCTCTCGACGATCATGTAGGCAGGCATCGCGCTCCCTCCGCTCAAACGCCGTCGATGATGGTCATCTTGAAATGCGCCGCGCCGGCGCGCGCCTCGCGCGCCTTCTTGTACTCCGGCGAATCGTAGAACTTCTTCGCGACCTCGCGCGAGGGGAACTCGACGATGGTGATGCGCTGCGGCGCCCAGCCGTTCTCCACCGCCTCCGGGCTGCCGCCGCGCGCGAGGTAGCGGCCGCCGAACTTGGTCACGGCGACGGGCGCCAGCGCACGGTAAGGCTCGAATTTCGCCGCGTCGGTGATCTCGCTCTCGACGACGAGGTAAGCTGGCATGGTGCGTCTCCCCTGCTGCAAGCTGCCGGCCCATGGCCCCTGCCGGGGAGAGCGGCGCCCGCCCGGTTTAGCCCAGGCGGCGGCGCGCATGCTAGCGTCACGGCAGGCGGAAAGCCGGGAACTGCGGGGAGAGCGCGATCATGGCAGGCGAGAGCGAGCTGACGCGGCTGACGGCGACAGCCGCAGTCGGGCTGCTGATGCGGCGCGAGATCGCGCCCATCGACCTGGTGGAGGCCGCTGCCCGGCGGATCGAGGCGGTCGAGCCCCAGGTGAATGCGCTGCCCATCCGCTTCCTCGACCGCGCCCGCGACCAGGCGCGCCACTTCTCGGCCAGGTCCTCGGCGCGCCCCGGCGACCGCGGCTGGCTCGCGGGCCTGCCCATCGCCGTCAAGGACTACAACGACGTCGCGGGCGAGCGCACGACCTACGGCTCGCCGATCTTCGCCGGCAACGTCGCGGCGGAATCCGACACGACAGTGCGCACGCTCGAGGCCGCCGGCGCCATCCCGCTCGCCAAGTCGAACGTGCCGGAGTTCGCCGGCGCCCACACCTTCAACACGGTGTTCGGCGCCACGCGCAACCCCTGGAGCGCGCGGCGCAGCGCCGGCGGGTCATCGGGCGGCTCGGCCGCAGCGCTGGCCTCCGGGATGGTCTGGCTCGCGACCGGCAACGACCTGGGCGGCAGCCTGCGCATCCCCGCCAGCTTCTGCGGCGTCGTCGGGATGCGCCCGAGCGTCGGCCGCGTGCCGCGCCCGGCCGGCAACCCGCCTTTCGATCCGCTCTGGGTCGAGGGGCCGATGGGCCGCTGCGTCGCCGACGTGGCGCTGATGCTCGACGCCGAATCCGTCCAGGCGGTCGAGGACCCGCTCTCCATGCCGCGCCCGGAGCGCCCCTTCGTGCAGGCCGTGCGCGAGCCGTCGACGCCCCGGCGCATCGGCTTCTCCGGCGATCTCGGCCTCGCCAGGGTGGATCCGGCGGTCGTCGCCGCCTGCCGCGCCGGGCTGCACCGGCTCGCCGGCGGGCGCACCATGGTCGAGGACGCCTGTCCCGACCTCGCCGGAACGATCGACGCCTTCCAGACGCTGCGCGCGCTGATGATGTCGACGGCGCGGGGCGACCTCGTGAAGACGCACCGCGCGCAGATCGCGCCGGAAATCGTCTGGAACCTGGAGAAGGGCCTGGCGCTGACCGTCGCCGAGATCCTGGAGGCCGAGCGGATCCGCGCGCGGGCCTACCAGGCGATGCTCGCCTTCTTCCGCGACTTCGACGTGCTCGCCTGCCCGACAGTGGCGGTGCCGCCCTTCCCGATCGAGCAGCGCTATCCCACGGAGATCGCGGGCGTGGCGCTGACGACATACATCGACTGGATGTTCCTGACCTTCGTGATCACGCTGACCTCGTGCCCCGCGATCTCGGTCCCCTGCGGCTTCACCGCTGACGGGCTGCCCGTCGGGCTGCAGCTGGTCGGCAGGCCGCATGGCGAGCACGACCTGCTTGGCGCCGCAGCGCTGCTGGAGCAGGCCTGCGGCCTCGGCAAGCGCCTGCCGGTCGATCCGCGTCCCTAGACGGCCGCTGGTCGGTCCGAGGCGCGCCCCGCACTCATCCAGCCAGGTCGACCTGTGCCGCGCCGCTCCGCCCGGCGAGCGCGTCGAGCGCCAGGTGGATGCGGCGGTGGCGCAGGAGCCGGCGCGAACGGCCTTGCCAGAGCGGCTGCCCGTCCAGGCTGAGCACGACGCGGGCCGCCGCCAGGTCCGCGCCGACGCGCAGGCTCGGCGGGAGCGCAGCGAGGGTCCCCGTCCCGGCGCTCCAGCGCTGCGGCACCAGATAGGAGAAGGGATCGGCCAGCGCGATCGGGGCGGACGCCTCCCAGCCGATCGCGCCGCGCAGGAAGGCGGCCGCAGCCGCGCCGGCGCGCGCTCCCTCGAAAGCCGCGACGCCGCTGGTCTCTACCGCGCGCAGCAGGTTCCCAGCGGCGAAGACACCCGTCCGGCTGGTCCGCCCGAGCTGGTCGACCTCCGGCCCGCCGGTGCGCGGATCGACGGCGACGCCGGACGCGCGCGCCAGCGGCGCGTCAGGCACGAAGTCGCCGGCGAAGACGACGGCGTCGCAGGGTATCTCCGTGCGGCCGCCCGGTCCCTCGATCGTCACGGACTCGACGCAGGCATCGCCGGCGATATCGACGACGCGCGCGCCCAGGTGGATCGGCACGCCCAGCCCATGGCGCGCCAGGGCCGCGACGGCGCCGTAGGATTGCGTCCGCTCGCCCGCCTCGACCATGGCGACGACTCGATGGCCCGCGCCGGCCGTATGGCGTGCGGTCAGCAGCACGGAGAAGGCGACATGTTCCGTGCCGACCACGACGATGCGGCTGCCGCCCAACGGCACGCCGCGCGCGACCATCTGCTGCAGCTGCCCGGTCGTCAGCACGCCGCGCTCAGGCCGGCGCCCGGGGACGAGGCGCGCCGCGCGCGGCCGCTCGCGGATGCCCGTCGCCAGGATGACGGCGCGGGCGCGCACGCGCGCCGCCCCGGACCCCGGCCCAAGGATCGCGAGGATCAAGTCGGGCGCCACCGCCTGCACGGTCGTCGCGGCGAGGATGCGCACGCGCGCGGGATCGAGAGCGGCGAGCAGCCGGCGCGCGAAGGCCGGGCCGCTCTCCAGCCGGTGCGTATAGCCCCAGCCGAAGCCCCAATGCCGGCAGTAGCGCGGCAGCCCGCCTGGCGCGTCGTCGCGGTCGATGACGAGGACCGAGCGGACGCCGCCGTCGGCCGCCGCGCGCGCCGCGGCGAGGCCGGCCGGTCCGGCGCCGACGATGGCGAGGTCGGCGTCGAGCGCTGTCATTCCGCTGCCTCCGCCGCCGACTCGAAGATCGCCTGCACCCGGGCGCCGCAATAGAATCCCTGGCAGCGGCCGAGCATGGCGCGCGTGCGCCGCCGCAAGGCCTTCAGCGAGCGCGCGGGGAGCGGCGGCGTCAGGGCGTCCCGCAGCGCCGCCGCCGTCACGCACTCGCAATGGCAGACGATCTCGGCTTGCGCGGGATCGCGCGCGACGGCGGCGGGATCCATCCACGGTCGCTTCCCGCCCTCCAGCAGCGACGGCACCCGCACCGGCACGATCTCCGCCTTGGTCTCCGCCTTGAGCATGAAGTCGAAGGCGAGGCCGGCGACGTGCTCGGCGATGCCCAGCGCGCCCGACAGCCCGGTCGAGCGGATGCCGCCGACGGTGATCCAGCGATGCTCCGGCCGCGCGACGATGCGGTACTCCGGCCGCTCCGTCGCCGGGCGCAGCCCGCAATAGGTCGCCGTCACCTCGTGCTGCAGCAGGCCAGGCACGAGCGCCCGCCCGGCCCGGCGCAGCGCGTCGATCCCGTCCTGCGTGACGCGCCAATCCGCGACCGGGTCCGCGACGTCCTCGGCGGTCGGCCCGAGCAGCACGTTGCCGAACACGGTGGGCGCCACGAGCACGCCGCG
>JAEULF010000188.1 GCA_016793965.1 Alphaproteobacteria bacterium
ACGTGCCGATCGTGCCCTACGGCACCGGCACCTCGCTCGAGGGCCATGTCGCGGCGCTGAAGGGCGGCGTCTGCATCGACGTCTCGCAGATGAACAAGGTGCTGCGCGTCGGCGCCGAAGACCTCGACGTCACGGTGCAGCCCGGCGTGACGCGCAAGCAGCTCAACGAGCACCTGCGCGACAAGGGCTTGTTCTTCCCGATCGACCCGGGCGCCGATGCGTCGCTCGGCGGCATGACGGCGACGCGCGCGTCGGGCACCAACGCCGTCCGCTACGGCACCATGCGCGAGAACGTGCTGAGCCTGCAGGTCGTGCTGGCCGACGGCCGCGTCATCCGCACGGCCAAGCGCGCCAAGAAGTCCGCCGCCGGCTACGACCTGACCAGGCTCTTCGTCGGCTCGGAGGGCACGCTCGGCGTGATCACCGAGGTGACGCTGAAGCTCTACGGCATCCCCGAGGCGATCTCGGCCGCCGTCTGCTCCTTCCCCACCCTCGCCGCCGCCGTCGACACGGTGATCCAGACGATCCAGGCCGGCGTCCCCATCGCGCGCATCGAGCTGCTCGACGAGGTGCAGATGCGCGCGGTCAACGGCTACTCGAAGCTCGACTATCCGGAGGCGCCGACGCTGTTCTTCGAGTTCCACGGCACCGCGTCGGGCGTCGCCGAGCAGATCGAGATGGTCGAGGCGATCGCCGGCGAGAAGGGCGGCGCGGGCTTCCGCTGGGCGAACAAGCCGGAGGAGCGCAGCCGGCTTTGGGAGGCGCGCCACAAGGCCTACTACGCGGCGCTCTCGCTGCGGCCGGGCTGCAAGGGCTGGGCGACGGACGTCTGCGTGCCGATCTCCCGGCTCGCCGAGTGCATCCTGGAGACCAAGAAGGACATCCAGGACTCCGGCCTGCTGGCGCCGATCGTCGGCCATGTCGGCGATGGCAACTTCCACCTCTCCTTCCTGATCGACCCGAACGACCCGGAGGAGATGCGCCGAGCCGGCGCGGTCAACGACAAGATGGTGATGCGCGCGCTCTCGATGGACGGCACCTGCACCGGCGAGCACGGCATCGGCTACGGCAAGATCGACCTGCTGCAGGCCGAGCTCGGCGAGGGCGTCAGCGTCATGCGCCAGATCAAGCAGGCGCTCGACCCCAAGGGCATCATGAACCCCGGCAAGATCGTCCGGATGTGAGACGAGCGATGCGCCGCGTCAGCGTACGGACGAGCGGCGCGGCGTGCGGTCGGCGGCGCCGATCACTTGCCGCCGCCCCCTACTCCGCCTTCTTGCCGTCGAGATCGCGCTCCGCCTTGGCGCTCTCCAGCGCCGTGCGCTCCTTCTCGGCCTTGGTGCGGCCGTGCGCCGCCCGGTTCGCCGCGGCTTCCGCGGCGCGCCGCGCACGCTCGATCTGCTTCTTGCGCTGGCGCAGGTTGACCAGCTCGCCCATGGTCGCGGCCCTTCTCCTGGCGCTAGCCCTCCTGCCCGGCCCGGCGGCCGGACAAGCAACGCAGCAGCGCGACGATAGGGCGCGCGCCGCCGGCACGCCAGCGCAGCAGCCGCCTAACGCCACCCGGACCGTGACCGTGCAGGACGAGTCCGCGGGCAAGGCGCCGCCGCCCGCCGCGCCGGCTTCGCCGCCCCGGATGCGCCTGCTGAAATCGCCGGAATCGATGCGCCAGCCGGCGCCCAAGACCATGCCGGAGATGCCGAAGATGCCGCCCTCGCCCGGCCGCCAGGCGAGCCCGACGGCCGGCGGCGGCGAGCCGCCGCGCCCGGCCGACCCGCTGCGCGACCTCGTGCTCAAGGCGATCGGATCGGGCAAGGCGCCGCCTGGCGGCGCCCGCAACGCCGCCTTGGCGCGTAGCCGGGCCAGCGCCGGCGACGGCAACGACGACGACGGCGAGCATCTCGGCACGCTGACCGGCTCGCTCGGCGCGATGCTGCTCGGCGCCCTGCCCGGCGTGCGCGCCAGCGACACGGACAAGGACACCGGCGCGCCGGCCAGGAAGCGCACGACCGCCGCGCGCGTGGACAAGCCGCAAGTCGCGCGGCCGCAGATCAGCAAGCCCGGCATCAAGGCCCCGACGAAGCCGGGCAAGCCCGGCATCGCGAAGGAGCCCTTCCGCCCGATGACGCCGGCCGAGGTCGACGCGCGGCGCAAGGCGCAGGAGAAGCGCGAGGCATCGGGCGTTACCAAGCGCTGAGGCGGAAGCGGCGGCTGGAACTCGCCCCGCCTCCGCCCTCCTCATGCTTCGCCTGCGCTGTTCGCGCACCGCGATCGCGACGACTTGCGGCATCCATGGCGATCGCTGGCTCGAGCCCCTCTTGCGTCGCCCCGGCCGGAGCGCCGCGCAGCGGCGCGCAGAGCCGGGACCCAGAAGACGCGAGTCCCGCGGAGCGCTCCTTCAGGCGCCGAGATACCGTCGCTCCAGATGCGCCAGGTAGATGCTCGCATCGAGCGGCCTCCCCGTCGCCCGCTCCAGCAGCGCATCGGTGCCGAGCAGCGAGCCCTTGGCGTGCACGTTCGGCCGCAGCCAGGCGAGCAGCGGCCGGAAGTCGCCGGCCGCGATCGCCGCCTCGATGCGCGCGTCGGCGCGCTTGGCCGCGTCGTAGAGCTGCGCTGCCGCCATCGCGCCCAGCGTGTAGGTCGGGAAGTAGCCGAAGGCGCCGTCGTACCAGTGGATGTCCTGCAGGCAGCCCTGCGCGTCGTCGGGCGGAGCGACGCCGACCAGCTTGCGCATGCCCTCGGTCCACGCGCCGGGCAAGTCGGACAGCGCCAGGTCCCCGGCGAGCATCGCCGTCTCCAGACGGTAGCGCAGCATGACGTGCAGCGGATACGTCGCCTCGTCGGCATCGACGCGGATCAGCGTGCGCTGCACCCGCGTGTAGAGCCGCGCCAGGTTGTCCGCCGACCAGGCCGGGTCGTCCGCCGGCGCCGTCGGCGCGAACGCCGCGCGCAGCACCGGCGCCGCATAGGCCAGGAACTGCGGCGATCGGCAGGCCTGCATCTCGACGAGCAGCGATTGGCTCTCGTGCAGCGTCATGCCCCGCGCGCTGCCGACCGGCTGGGTCTGCCAGTCGCGCGGCAGGCCGAGCTCGTAGAGAGCGTGGCCGGTCTCGTGCAGCACGCCCATCAGCGCGCGGCTGAAATCCGCCTCGTCGTAGCGCGTGGTGATGCGGATGTCGTCGGGCCCGCCGCCGCAGAACGGGTGCGCGCTGACATCGAGCCGGCCGCGCTCGAAGTCGAAACCGGCGGCACGCATCAGCGCCAACCCGACCTTGCGCTGCGTCTTGACCGGGAAGGGGCCCGCCGGCACGCGCGGCTGCTCCTCGCGCGCCTGCTTCTCGATGACGCGGCCGACGAAGCCCGGCAGGAACGCCTCGAGCCGCGCGAAGACCGCATCGATGCGCGCCGCGCGCTGGTCCGGGTCGAACTGGTCGAGCAGCGCGTCGTAGGGCGTCACGCCGAGCGCTGCCGCTTTCGCCGCGGCCGCCTCGCGCACGAGGTCGAGGACGGCCTGCAGTTGCGGCTTGACGCACGCGTAGTCGGACGCCTTGCGCGCCTCTCGCCAGGTCATCTCGCAAGCCGACGTCGCCTTGGACAGCGCCTCGACCAGGCGGGACGGCACCGCCGTCGCGTGCACCCAGCGCCGACGCATCTCGCGCATGTTCGCCTGCTGCCAGGCGTCGAGCCCCGGCTCGCCGGCGGCCCGCGCGAGCAGGTCCGCAGTGTCGGGCGCCGTCAGGATCTCATGCGCGATGACCTGCAGCGTGGCCAGTTGCTCCGCCCGCGCCTCGGCGCCGCCCGGCGGCATCATCGTGGCGCGGTCCCAGTGCAGGATGCCGCCGGCACCCTCCAGCGCGGCAAGGCGCCTGAAGCGCGCCTCCAGGGCGGCGTATGCGGGCGTCACGTCCGGGACTCCTGGGCGCGCAGCGCGCCGGCGGGACGGCGCAGGTGGAAGGCCAGGAACACGCAAGCCAGCGCAGCCGCGAGCCCGAACCAGGTGACGACATATCCCAGATGCGGATTGCTCAGCTGCGCCGCGACGGGCCGCGCCACAGGCAGCGTGGCATCCGACGCGGGATCAGGCACCGCCTGGACGTACAAGGACGCAACTCCCTGCAACCGGGCATGCGCCAGTTGCGCCGCGGGATCGATGCGGTACCAGTACGCGCGGGCTGGATCGTTGGGCGAAGCGAAGAGCCCAGCCTTGGGCGGCAGCCGGACGTGGCCCTGCAGCTGGACCGGCGCGTCGATGCGCGAATGCGGCCGGCGGGCAGGTTCCTTGGAATGGACGGGGATCAGGCCGCGATCGACGATGACGATCGGCCCGTCGGTCACCTGCAGCGGGGTCGCCTGGATCGGGCCGACCGTGCCGCCGAAACGCTCCATCCCGACCAGGGCCTCGGCGCCGTGCAGGTACCGGCCGGAGAGGCGAATCGGGCGGAACTCGGTGCCCGCCGGGTCGCCCAATGCTTCCGCCAGCGTCACGGCCGGGGCTGTCAGGCGCGCCTCGCGCAGCGCGATCTGGGCCGTCTTCCAGGCCAGGCGATCGAGCTGCCACGCGCCGAGGCCGCAGAGCGTGACGAACGCGGCGGCCGTCGCCGCGACCAAGGGCAAGCTCGGGCGCGCCAAGCGCCAACCGGTGAAGGGCATCGCACCACCCGCAGCTGGTTCAGTCACTGGCCGTCGTTCGGGCGCTCGCCTTCCTGACGTCCCTCACCGGACTTATGTCGGTACTGCTGCGCAATCAACCAGGCCTTGGCCGGCGGCGCCGTGATCGCGATCAGCCCCACGATGACCGGCGGCCACAGCAGGAGGTGCACCCAGAAGGGCGGCTCGGCCGAGAACTCGAGCTTGAAAGCCAGGCCGACGACGATGGCGCCGATGAAGAAGATGAGGAAGGCCGCGGCGCCGTCGCCGCTGTCCTCCTTCTTCAAGTCGAGCCCGCAATGGCCGCAGCGCTCGGCGACCTGCAGGAAGCCGGCGTAGAGCTTGCCGACGCCGCAGCGCGGGCAGCGGCAGCGCATCGCGTTGGACAGCGACCCAGTGGCCATCGATCACCCCGCCTCAGACGAGACGGGGGGCCGCTGGGCCCCCCGTCGATCCGTCATGCCCTGGAATGCGGCGTCAGCCGCCCCACCAGTAGACGCCGCAGAACAGGAACAGCCAAACCACATCGACGAAGTGCCAGTACCAAGCGGCCGCCTCGAAGCCGAAATGGCTCTTCGAGGTGAAGTGTCCCTTCCAGGCGCGGAACAGGCAGACCGCGAGGAACAGGGTTCCGATGATGACGTGGAAGCCGTGGAAGCCCGTCGCCATGAAGAAGGTCGAGGGATAGATCCCCTCGGCGAAGCTGAACTTGGCGTGGCTGTACTCGTAGGCTTGCAGCCCCGTGAACGCCAATCCGAGCAGCACCGTGATGGCGAGCCCCCGAACGGCGCCCTTGCGATCGTCGTGCAGGATGCAGTGATGCGCCCAGGTCACCGTCGTTCCCGACAGCAGCAGCACCAGGGTGTTCAGGAACGGCAGCTCGAAGGCGGCAAAGGTCTCGACGCCCTTGGGCGGCCAGATGCCGATCCTCTTGGTGATCGACTCGACCGGAACCCAATAGGTGTCGGCGGGCACCCAGGCGCCGCTCGTCA
Source organism: Alphaproteobacteria bacterium (assembly GCA_016793965.1). GTDB lineage: Bacteria > Pseudomonadota > Alphaproteobacteria > JAEULF01 > JAEULF01 > JAEULF01. The sequence continues at coordinate 5,637 of JAEULF010000188.1, forward strand.
TCGCCTTTGGGAACAGGCTGGCGTCGAAGAAGGCCCAGAAGAAAGCGACGAAGAACATCACCTCCGATGCGATGAACAGCGCGACGCCGTAGCGCAGCCCGATCTTCACGACCGGCGTGTGGGCCTTCTGCACGATCGACTCGCGGACGACCTGGCGCCACCACAGGAACATCGTCGCCAGCACCATCAGGAAGCCGACGACGACCAGCCACGGCGTCACCTTGTGCATCATCAGCACGGCGCCGACGGCGAGCGTGCCGGCGGACAGGGCGCCGACCACGGGCCAGGGGCTCGGGTCGACGAGATGGTAGGGGTGCTTCTGGTGCGCTGCGCTCTCGGCCATGACGCTTTCCTCTTGCTCGCTCTTGCTTGCCTCGGCTCCTGCCCCGGCCCCTCGAACAGCCGGCCTGTCCCGCGCGATAGCGGGCCGAGGCCCATCCTGTCAATTCGCCCGGATCGCCGCCTCCCGAGCCGGCTCGTCCTGCCCCCCTGCCGCGCGCGCCGCGCCGACGCCGCCCGCGTCCGCCGAAGCCTTCGGCTCGGGCGGCGACAGGAAGTACGTATAGGAGAGCGTGATCGTCCGCACGTCTGCCATCGCCGGGTCGTCGGCCAGAGCCGGGTCGACGAAGAACGCCACCGGCATGTCCATGCTCTCGCCGACCTTGAGCTCCTGCCTTTCGTAGCAGAAGCACTGCAGCTTGTTGAAGTACTTGCCGACCTTGAGCGGCGTCACGTTGTAGGTCGCCATGCCCGCCGTCGGCGCGCTCGCCAGGTTCTGCGCGCGGTAGAAGACGAGGCCCTGCTCGCCGATCGCCAGCTCGATCTCCGGGCGCTCCGGGGCGAAGCTCCAGGGCAGCAGCGCATCGACCGTGGCGTCCAGGCGCACCACGATGCGGCGATCGCCGATCCTGGCGGCGGCGCCCTCCGCGCGCAGCGGCGTGCCGCCGAACCCCGTCGCCTGGCAGAACAGCCGGTAGAGCGGCACGGCGGCGAAAGAGAGGCCGAGCATGACGGCGAACACGCTGGCCAGGACCAGGCCCAGCCGCGCATTGCGCGCGTCGTCGCGCCGCGCGGGGACGAAGGTGCCGGGCTCGGGCTGCGCGCTCGACGTCACGTCAATGCCCCCCCATCCGCAAGATGGACGTGACGTAGATCAGCACGGCGAGGGCAATGAGGGACAGGAACACCGCGATGTTCTTGCCGCGCTGGCGGCGATGGAGATCGCTGCCGCCGGGCCGACCGGCCCCCGGGCGCGCGCTGGCCGGCGTCGCAGAGCCGCCCTCCGCCTTGCCTTGCCCGGTCATGGCGACGCCACCGCCAGCGGCGACAGGCCGGCCGCCCGCTCGGCGATCATCGCCGCGAAGAGCAGGAACAGGTAGGCGATCGAGTAGCGAAAGAGCCGCCGCGCCGCCGCGTCCGTGGCGCGGCGCCAGACATCGACAGCCGCCAGAAGGAACAGCGCGCTGAGCGCCGCCGCGACGCCGAGATACGACCACCCGGCGACGCCCGCCGCCGTCGGCAGCATGCTCACCGGCACCAGGAGGGCGGCATAGCCGGCCACGTGCCGGCGCGTCACCGCCGCGCCGGCCACGACCGGCAGCATCGGCACGCCGGCCCGCGCGTAGTCGCCCTGGCGGTAAAGCGAGAGCGCCCAGAAATGCGGCGGCGTCCACATGAAGATGAGGGCGAATAGGGCGATCCCGCCCAAGCCGACGTCGCCCGTCACGGCCGCCCAGCCGACCATCGGCGGGAAGGCGCCGGCGGCACCGCCGATCACGATGTTCTGCGCCGTCCGACGCTTCAGCCACATGGTGTAGACGAAGACGTAGAAGGCGATCGTCAGCGCGAGCAGGGCCGCCGCGGTCAAGTTGATCGCGACGCCCATCACCATGACGGAGAGCAGCGCCAGCACGATGCCGAACGCAAGGGCGTCCTCCGGCAGGATCGTTCCGCGCGGGAGCGGGCGCGTGCGGGTGCGCGACATCACGGCGTCGATGTCCCGGTCGTACCACATGTTGATGGCGCCGGAAGCGCCGGCGCCGACGGCGATGCACAGCACGGCGACGGCCGCCAGCACGGGATGGATGGTCCCCGGCGCCAGGTACAAGCCCGCGAACCCGGTGAAGACGACGAGCGACATGACGCGCGGCTTGAGCAGCGCGACGAAATCGCGCACGCCGCCCGCGGCGACCGCTCGGCCGACATTGATCGCGCCGCCGCCGCGCGCCGCGACGCCGTCCAGGATGCCCTCGCCGAGCCCTTCGGCCATGCCGTCCCAACTCCTGCCGGTCAGCCCGTCGCGGGGACCTCCCGCGGCGTGCCTTCAAACGTGCTTGGCGCCCTGCCCTGTCAGCGCCCTGTCGCGCAAACGCCCGGAGAGCCGGCCTCGGTAGAGGCCGGCTCTCCGTCGCCGTCTCAGTGATGCGCCGCGACGATCTTCGGCGGGTCCTCGAAGGTGTGGTGCGGCGCCGGAGACGGCACCGTCCATTCCAAGGTCGTCGCGCCCTCGCCCCAGGGGTTCGCCTCGCAGGGCTTGCCGAACCAGATCGTGCGGACGGCGATGTAGACGAAGAGCAGCGTCGCCGCTGCGGAGATCAGGGCGCCGACCGAGGAGACATAGTTCCAAAGCGCGAATGCGTCCGGATAGTCGGGATAGCGCCGGGGCATGCCCTGCAGGCCGGAGAAGTGCTGCGGGAAGAAGGTGACGTTCACGCCGATGAACATCAGCCAGAACTGCAGCTTGCCCAGCCCCTCGGGGTATTGCCTGCCCGACATCTTGCCGATCCAGTAGTAGAACCCGGCGAGGATGGAGAACAGCGCGCCCATCGACAGCACGTAGTGGAAATGCGCGACGACGTAGTAGGTGTCGTGCAGCGCGATGTCCATGCCCGCGTTGGCGAGCACCACGCCGGTCACGCCGCCGACCGTGAACAGGAAGATGAAGCCGATCGCGCAGAGCATCGGCGTCTCGAAGGTGATCGAGCCGCCCCACATGGTCGCGATCCAGCTGAAGATCTTGATGCCGGTCGGCACCGCGATCACCAAGGTCGCCGCGGTGAAGTAGGCCTTCGTGTCGACGTCCATGCCGACCGCGTACATGTGGTGCGCCCACACGACGAAGCCGATGCCGCCGATCGAGACCATCGCATAGGCCATGCCGAGGTAGCCGAACACCGGCTTGCGCGAGAAGGTCGACACGATGTGGCTGATGATGCCGAACCCCGGCAGGATCATGATGTAGACCTCGGGGTGCCCGAAGAACCAGAACAGGTGCTGGAACAGGATCGGGTCGCCGCCCTTGGCCGGCTCGAAGAAGGCCGTGCC
>JAEULF010000213.1 GCA_016793965.1 Alphaproteobacteria bacterium
GGCACCGCGACGACCTTCGACGTCGTCGGCGCGCGCGGCGACTATCTCGGCGGTCCGATCGCGCCGGGCATCAACCTGTCGCTCGAGGCGCTCTACATGGCGGCGGCGAAGCTGCCCGGCATCGCGGTCAAGCGGCCGCCCAAGGTGATCGGGACGAACACAGTCCATGCCATGCAGTCCGGCGTCTATTGGGGCTATGTCGGGCTGATCGAGGGACTGGTCGGGCGGATCGAAGCGGAGTACAGGCAGGCGCACCCCGAGGACGCCGGCAAGACGTTCAAGGTGATCGGGACCGGCGGCCTGGCTCCCCTGTTCGGCGAGGCGACGCGCGCTATTCATCATTTGGACGGCGACCTGACGATGCGCGGCCTGCACCTGATCTGGCAGCGCAACGGCGGGCGCTGAGGAAAGGCCGATGGCGCGGGACCAGACATCGCGGAACGACCCGAATGGCCGGCCTGGCGGCTATTCGGGCGGCCATTCGGGCGTGCCCGGACGTGAGGAGCTGCTCTTCTTGCCCCTCGGCGGCTCGGGCGAGATCGGCATGAACCTCAACCTGTACGGCCATGCCGGCCGCTGGCTGATGGTCGATCTCGGCGTCACCTTCAACCGCGACGACGGCCCGCCGGGGATCGAGCTGATCATGCCCGATCCGACCTTCATCGCGGAGCGCAGCGACAAGCTGGTCGGCCTGGTCCTGACCCACGCGCATGAGGACCATATCGGCGCGGTGCCCTATCTCTGGCCGCGCCTGCGCTGCCCGGTCTACGCCACGCCCTTCACCGCCGCCGTGCTGCGCAAGAAGCTCGCCCAGGCGAACCTGCTGGGCCAGGTGCCGCTGACCGAGATCCCGCTCTCCGGCAAGCTCTCGCTGCCGCCCTTCGAGATCGAGCTGATCACGATCACGCACTCGATCCCCGAGCCCAACTGCGTCGTCGTCCGCACGCCGCTCGGCGCGGTGCTGCACACCGGCGACTGGAAGATCGACCCGACGCCGCTGCTTGGCGACGTCACGGACGAGGACGCGCTGCGCCGGCTCGGCGAGGAGGGCGTGCTCGCCTGCATCTGCGATTCGACCAACGCTCTGGTCGACGGCCATTCCGGGTCGGAGGCGTCGGTGCGCGAGGCGCTGATGCGCGTCGTCGCCGGGCGGCGCGGCAAGGTCGCCGTCACCTGCTTCGCCAGCAACGTCGCGCGCGTCGAGACCCTGTTCCGCGTCGCCCAGGCGCACGACCGGCACGTCGTCCTGGTCGGCCGGTCGCTGCATCGCATGGTCGAGGCGGCGCGCGAGACCGGCTATCTGGCCGACGTGCCGCCCTTCGTGACGGAGGACGAATCGGGGTACCTGCCGCGCGAGAACCAGCTGCTGGTCTGCACGGGGAGCCAGGGCGAGCCGCGCGCCGCCCTCGCGCGCATCGCCGCCGGCGACCATCGCAACGTCAGCCTGGAGCAGGGCGACACGGTGATCTTCTCCTCGCGCATGATCCCCGGCAACGAGGCGTCGATCCTGAAGGTGCAGAACGGACTGCTGCGGCGCGGCGTCAAGATCGTCACCGACCGCGACGCGCCGGTGCATGTCTCCGGCCATCCCGCGCGCGACGAGCTGGTGGCCATGTACCAGTGGATCCGGCCGCGCATCGCGATACCCGTCCATGGCGAGCGCATGCACATGACGGCGCATGCCGAGCTGGCGCGCGAGTGCCAAGTGCCGGAGACCGTGGTCATCGAGAACGGGTCGATGGTGCGCCTGGCGCCGGGGCCGGCCACCGTGGTCGATCACGTCCAGGCCGGTCGCCTCGCGCTCGACGGCCATCGCCTGATCCCGCAAGGCGGCACGCATTGGCGCGAGCGCAACAAGGTGGCGCACAACGGCTCAGCCGTGGCGACCCTGGTGCTCGACCGGAAGGGAAGGCTGACGACCAGTCCGCTCTTGTCGGTGCACGGCGTGCTCGACCCGGAGGGCGACGCGGAGCTGCGCGCTGCGGCGGTCCAGGCGATCGCCGAGGCCATCGAGTCGCTGCCGCCTGACGTGCGGTTGCGCGACGACGAGGTCGTGCGCGAGGCCGCGCGCGTCGCCGTGCGGCGCGCGATCCACGCGCAGAGCGGCAAGAAGCCGATGACCGCCGTCCATCTCTGCCGGGTCTGACTGGAGGAGGCTCCCATGATCGGCCGTTTGAACCACGTGGCGATCGTCGTGCCCGACCTCGACAAGGCTGCGGCCGTGTACCGCCGGACGCTCGGCGCCACGGTGTCGGCGCCGCTGCCGCTGCCGGCGCATGGCGTCACGACCGTCTTCGTCGAGCTGCCGAACACCAAGATCGAGCTGCTCCACCCCTTGGGCGACGCCTCGCCGATCGCCAAGTTCCTCGAGCGCAACCCGGACGGCGGCGTCCATCACGTCTGCTACGAGGTCGCGGACATCATGGCCGCGCGCGACCGGTTGGTGGCGGAGGGTGCGCGCGTGCTCGGCGACGGCCAGCCGCGCAACGGCGCGCACGACAAGCCCGTGCTGTTCCTGCACCCCAAGGATTTCTGCGGCACGCTGGTCGAGATCGAGCAGGCGTGACGGCCATGAGCGTGCTCGACGCCGTCCTGACCTTCGCGATCATGTTCTGCATCGTGCTGTTCATGGTGCTGCCCTTCGGCGCCCGCCCCCCCGAGAGCCCGGCATTGGGCCACGCCGCAAGCGCGCCCGAGCGCCCGAGAATCGCCCTCAAGCTCGTCGTGGCGAGCGGAATTGCTGCGCTGCTCACGGCTGCGGCGCATCTCGTGATCGCCTCTGGCTGGCTCTCCTTGCGATGATGGGGGTGGACTGCCCAGAAAAAGGGCCCAAAAAATCAGCAATATGTTCAGTGATTGGGCATTTTGTGTCTGTGTGACGATTTTTTTTGCACACCGGCCGAATTCCGTCTTGCCGCATCGCACAAGTGCCGACAGAATCGCGTTCGTACGGAGGGCGACCTTCGGGTCTTCCTTCGTGCAACGCCTGGTGGCGATTCCTCCCTAAACTTGAGCCGCGCCGGTTCTCCGGCGCGGCTTTTTTCTTGTCCGTCGCCCCAGCCTGGCTCGATGGACAAGGGGAGGGGCGCTGCCTAGAGTGCGCCGGCCGCCAGCCGCCCTGCCGCTTTCCCGGCTGTCGACCGCCCGCCGCTGCACCTCGGCCGCCAGCCCTATTGCCGCAAGAGAGCCCATGCGCCTGTCCCAGTACTTCATGCCGACCCTCAAGGAGACGCCGGCCGAGGCCCAGATCGTGTCCCACCGCTTGATGCTGCGGGCCGGCATGGTCCGCCAGTCGAGCGCCGGCATCTATTCGTGGCTGCCGCTGGGGCTGCGGGTCCTCAAGCGGATCGAGCAGGTGGTGCGCGAGGAGCAGGACGCGTCGGGCGCGCAGGAAGTGCTGATGCCGACGATCCAGCCGGCCGACCTCTGGCGCGAGAGCGGGCGCTACGACGACTACGGCAAGGAGATGCTGCGCATCAAGGACCGGCACGAGCGCGACATGCTCTACGGCCCGACCAACGAGGAGCAGATCACCGAGATCTTCCGCTCCTACGTGCGCAGCTACCGCGAGCTGCCGAAGAACCTGTACCACATCCAGTGGAAGTTCCGCGACGAGCAGCGCCCGCGCTTCGGCGTGATGCGCGGGCGCGAGTTCCTGATGAAGGACGCCTACTCCTTCGACGTCGACGAGGCCGGTGCCCGCCACGCCTACAACAAGATGTTCTGGGCCTACCTGCGCACCTACCAGCGCCTCGGGCTGCAGGCGATCCCGATGCGGGCCGCTACCGGCCCGATCGGCGGCAACCTCAGCCACGAGTTCATCATCCTGGCCGAGACCGGCGAGAGCAGCGTCTTCTGCGACACCGAGTACCTGAAGACCGACTTCCTCGCGACGCCGGTCGCCTATGACGACGTCAAGGGCCTGGCCAAGGCGATCGAGGGCTTCGTCGCGCGCTACGCCGCCACGGACGAGCAGCACGACGAGAAGCGCTTCGCCGCCGAGGTGCCCGATGGCCGGCGCTACCAGGGCAAGGGCATCGAGGTCGGGCACATCTTCTATTTCGGCACGAAGTACTCCGCGCCGATGAAGGCCCTGGTCAGCGATCCCGCCGGCAACATGGTGCCCGTGCACATGGGCTCCTACGGCATCGGGGTGTCGCGGCTGGCCGGCGCCATCATCGAGGCGAGCCACGACAAGGACGGCATCATCTGGCCGGCCAGCGTGTCGCCTTTCGACGTCGGGCTGATCAACCTGAAGAGCGGCGACGCCAAGGTCGATGCCGTGTGCGCGGACCTCTACGGCAAGCTGCGCCAGGCGGGCAAGCAGGTGCTCTACGACGACCGCGACGAGCGGGCAGGGGCGAAGTTCGCGGACATGGACCTGATCGGCCTGCCTTGGCAGGTCATCGTCGGGCCGAAGGGCGTGGCGGCGGGCAAGGTCGAGCTGAAGCGGCGCGCCACCGGCCAGCGCGAGGAGATCCCGGCCGAAGCGCTCGCGCAGCATCTGCGCTGAGCCGGGGCGGCGGGCAACGCGACGCAGCGGGAGACAGGAATGCCGTTCTCGGCTTTCGAGCGGATGCTCGCCTTCCGCTACCTGCGCGCGCGGCGCCAGGAGGGCTTCATCAGCGTCATCGCAGCCTTCTCGCTGCTCGGCATCGCGCTCGGCGTCGGCACGCTGATCGTCGTCATGTCGGTGATGAACGGGTTCCGCGCGGAGCTGCTCGGCCGCATCCTCGGCATCAACGGCCATGTCAACGTCGTCGGCCTGTCCGGGCCGCTGGTCGATTTCGACGGCGTCGCCATGCGCGTGCGCAAGCTGCCCGGCGTGCTCTCGGCGACGCCGCTCGTCGAGGGCCAGGTCATGGCGCAGGGGCCGCGCGCGGGGACCGGTGCCCTGGTGCGCGGCATGCGCCCGCAGGACCTGCAGGCGCGCCAGCTCATCGCCGACAAGATCACGTCCGGCAACCTGGCGGAGCTGGGCGACCCTGACACCGTCATCGTCGGCGCGCGTCTGGCTCAGCGGCTCGGCCTCGGCGTCAACGAGCGCATCACGCTGCTCTCGCCCCAGGGCCAGGTCACGCCCTTCGGCATGGTGCCGCGCGTCAAGTCCTACCGGATCGTGGCGCTCTTCCAGATCGGCATGTTCGAGTACGACAACAACCTGGTCTTCCTCCCCCTCGACGAGGCGCAGCGGTACTTCAACCTGGGCAACGGCGTCTCCAGCGTCGAGGTCACCATCGCCAACCCCGACATCGTCGAGATCTACCGCCCGAGCATCTTCTCGGCCGCCGCGGCCGAGGTGCGGCTGGTCGACTGGAAGCAGGCCAATCTCAGCTTCTTCAACGCGCTGCAGGTCGAGCGGACGGTCATGTTCATGATCCTGACGCTCATCATCATCGTCGCGGCGTTCAACATCATCTCCTCGATGATCATGCTCGTGCGCAGCAAGGGGCGCGACATCGCCATCCTGCGCACCATGGGCGCGCCGAAGGGCGCCATCACGCGCATCTTCTTCCTGACGGGGTCGGCGATCGGCGTGCTCGGCACGATCTTCGGCATCGCGCTCGGCCTCGGCTTCGCGCTGAACATCGAATCGATCCGCCAG
>JAEULF010000315.1 GCA_016793965.1 Alphaproteobacteria bacterium
CGAGATGCAGACCAAGGACAAGGTCCGCTTCTACCGGACGCCGGCGGCGCTGCTCGAGGCGCAGCTGAAGGCCTATGACGCCGCTGCCGCCAAGAAGGGCGAGGGCAACGCGCTCTTCAAGGAGATCGAGGCGTCGCAGAAGGCGTTCGCCCAGCGCGTCGTCAAGTGGGACCTCGACAACAACGTGCGTCGCGAGATGGCGTACAACCACTACTTCGGCAAGCCTGCGGCCACCAAGAAGGGCTGACGCCAAGCGATCCTGGAAAGACGCCGCTCCTCGCAACGCGAGGGGCGGCGTCTCGCCAGGTTCGGCGACCCGGTTCACGGTCTCGGCTGCTGACATGAACAATCAGTCCTTCTTGCATTGGATCGACCGGATCAGCGAATGGTCCGGCAAGGCGTTCGCTTGGTTGATCGTCGCGCTCGCGCTGACGGTCGGAGTCGAGGTCTTCAAGCGATACATCCTCAATGCGCCGACTGCATGGATCTTCGACCTGAACAGCATGCTCTACGGCACGCTGTTCATGATGTGCGGCGCCTATGCGCTGGCGCAGAACGCGCATGTTCGCGGCGACTTCCTCTACGGCTCCATGCGGCCGCGCGTCCAGGCCGGGCTGGACCTCGCCCTCTATCTCCTCTTCTTCTTCCCGGGCATCGTCGCCCTCTTCTATGCCGGCTACGACTATGCCGCGCTGTCCTGGCGGATCGACGAGCACTCGAACGTGACGGCTGACGGGCCGCCGATCTATCACTTCAAGACGGTCATACCGGTTGCCGGCGCCCTGGTGACGATCCAAGGCTTGGCCGAGGTCGTGCGCTGCCTGATCTGCCTTCGCACCGGCGAGTGGCCGAAGCGCCTGCAGGACGTGCAGGAGATCGATGTCGTCGGAACCCAGCTGGCGAAGAGCGAGTTCGTCGACGACGAGAGCCGGTGGGTGGCGATCGAGCAGGCCCACCAGATCGAGGAGGCTGCCCATCATCGCATCGGCGATGCCGGCGCGGCGCGCGACGGAGACAAGCGGTGAGCGATCCGTATCTCGGACTCACGATGCTCGGTCTGATCGTCGCGGCGATCATGATGGGCTTCCCCACGGCCTTCACGCTCATGGGCATGGGGATGATCTTCGGGTTCGTCGCGTTCTGGGACCCGGCGCAGCACTGGTGGGAGAACCGGGTCTTCGACCTCATGGTGCAGCGCACCTTCGGGGCGATGAACAACGATACCCTGATCTCGATCCCGCTCTTCGTCTTCATGGGATACCTGATCGAGCGCGCCGCCCTCGTCGACAAGATGTTCCGCAGCGTGCAGCTCGCCTTCAGGCGTTTGCCGGCCTCGCTCGCCGTCACGACCCTCATGGTCTGCGCATTCTGGGGCATGGCGTCGGGAATCGTCGGCGCTGTGGTGGTGCTGATGGGCGTGATCGCGCTGCGGCCGATGCTCAACGCCGGCTACGACGTGCGCCTGGCATCCGGCGCGATCACGGCCGGCGGCACGCTCGGGATCCTGATCCCGCCCTCGGTCATGCTCATCGTCTACGCGGCTGTGGCAGGACAGTCGATCGTCAAGCTGTACGCTGCGGCGATGCTGCCGGGCTTCTTCCTGGCATTCATGTACATCGTGTACATCATGGCCAGGGCGCTGATCGACCCGAAGCTCGCTCCTGCCCTGCCGGCGGAAATGTACCGCGTCGACGTGCCCGGCTGGATCGCGCGTCTCGAGTCCGGCCCGCAGAGGCGCGTGCTCGGCGGACTCCTGGCCTCGGCCGTGCTCCCCGGACGACTGAAGGGTGCGACGACGTCGGAGGGCGGTCAGGTCGCTCACTCGCTCGTCGTGCAGAACGCGCTCGCCGCGCTCGTCCCGGCCATCCTGGTGGTCGCCTTGTTCTCGCTGGCGTGGTGGTTCGTGCTCGTCCGCAACGCGCCGGACACGTCGGTCCCGCCGCCCGTGGTGCAGGAGCTTGGCGTCTCGACAGGGCAGCCCGCGGGCGCGGCAGCCCAGGACGAGGAAGCTACCGAGCTCGGCACGGAGAGCCAGAGCGTCGTGGAGGACTCAGCTGTTCCGGTCGGCGGCATAACGGAGCCGTCAGCGGACACCGGTGCAGGTCATGTTCCCGAGGGATTCCACGCCTGGTTCTGGGGCCTTGCGGCAGCCTTTGCGGCGCTGCTGCTGATCTACTACTGGCGGATGGACGGCGAGCAGCTCGAGATCTTGAAGATGCTGGTCACCTCGGTCGTCCCGCTCGCCGTGCTCACCGTGTCGGTGCTCGGAGCGATCTTGTTCGGCATCACGACGGCCACCGAGTCAGCCGGCATCGGCTCGATCGGCGCGATGTTCCTCGCGGGCATGCAGAAGTACCGGCGCCTCTCCCTCTGGGCCAGCTTGGCGGGCGCGATCTTCGGCGCGTCGCTCGGCTCGATGCGCGGCGACATCATGACGATCGTGATCTCCGGAGTCCTCGGCGCGCTGTTCGCGGGCACCGCCGCCGCGTGGCTGCGCGACATCCTGACGTCGCGCCAGCTGGTCGACACGTTGAAGCAGTCGACGTTCTTGACGGCGAAGACGACGGCCATGGTGTGCTGGCTGTTCGTCGGCTCGGCGCTGTTCTCGGCGGTCTTCGCCCTGCACGGCGGGCAGCAGCTCATCGAGCAGTGGGTTCTCAGCCTGGACCTCTCGCCCTTGATGTTCATGATCCTGGCGCAGGCGATCATCTTCCTGCTGGGATGGCCTTTGGAGTGGACGGAGATCATCGTGATCTTCGTGCCGATCTTCATCCCGCTCCTCTCGCACTTCAACGTAGACCCGGTACTGTTCGGCACGATGGTGGCGGTCAACCTCCAGGCGGCGTTCCTGTCGCCGCCGGTGGCGATGTCGGCCTTCTACCTGAAGGGCGTCGCGCCCAAGCACGTCACGCTCAACCAGATCTTCGCCGGCATGATGCCCTACATGTTCATCGTCGTGCTCTGCCTGGTGATCATGTACCTCTGGCCGGGGATGACGCTGATGCTCCCGCGATTCCTGTACGGGGGCTGAAGCGCCGTCGCTATTGGCTCGGCGCTGCCGGGCGAATCAGCTATCCTCGGCGGCCTGCTCGATTGCAGGTGCAGGGATGGCGAAGCGGCGAGCGCGGTCGAAGCGAGAGCGTCCGGCCGAGACCAGCCTCTACGGCCCGGTCAAGGCGTTCCTCGAGCGGCAGGCCTACGAGGTCAAGGGCGAGATCGGCAGCTGCGACATCGTCGCCCGCCGAGGCGACGAGCCTCTCGTCGTCGTCGAGCTCAAGACGGCGATGTCGATGGAGTTGCTGCTCCAGGGCGTCGATCGACTGTCGATCACCGATGCGGTCTATGTCGCCGTGCCGTCGCCGCGCGGCGCTTCTGCGATTCACGACCGGCGGTTGCTGAAGCTCTTGCGGCGCATCGGCGTCGGCTTGCTGACGGTCGATCTCGACCGGAACGGCGGCGGCGCGGTCGAGGTGGTTCTCGACCCCGTTCCTTACCGGCCGCGCGCCGATCGCCGTCGCGCGGGACGGCTGCTCGGCGAGTTCGCAAGGCGGGTCGGCGATCCGTCGGCCGGCGGCAGCGCGCGCGTCAAGATCGTCACCGCCTATCGCCAGGAGTGCTTGCGCCTTGCG
>JAEULF010000187.1 GCA_016793965.1 Alphaproteobacteria bacterium
CTGGTGGAAGCGTCACCGCAATGGCTGATCGACGTGGCGACCCGCTACTGACCGTAGATCGGCTCTGTAGATTGACCCCGATCTGCGCTGTCATTTCCACGAATAGATGAGAGTGGGTCACGGCGGAATTCCGCCAGTCAACCCAGCAGCGGCACCCATTTTCCGATGCGACCGACACATTGAATGGTGAGAGTGGGTTGCAATCCGACATCAAACAGTGAGAGTGGCCACGCTCATACCTTTTCTATTTCAACAGGATAGCAGATCAAGCGTCGGCGTTTTTGAGCACTGCGCTTTCGGGTGTCGGAAATCGAAATGGAATCGCGCCCCCCCGATCAGCTTGATCCGGTCGACAGCGGCCTGGAGGCTCCTGCCGCCCACCACGGCCGGGACCCGCTCCATCTGTACATCCATCGCCTCCTCAACTCCATTTGCGCCGCCGACCCAATGGCAGCTTACCGTGATCAACAGACCCACCGAACGACGCGCTTCATCGCCCACCCGCGCCCATCCTCCACGACGGCCGACCTGACTCCTCAGCCAGGGCACTCGATCCTCAAGCACCGACCCGCAGGCATCGACCTCCAGGCATCGATCGCCAGCGCGTCGATCCTGTCGTACTCCGCGTGCGTGCTGACGTGCGCGACCGGCATGCGCTGTGCCGCGAAATCGACCTCTGTGATGAGGTGGACCCGCCTACCCTGCTCGAACTTGACGCACCCGCGGCCGAGCCCCGGAGGTCCTGAAGTGGTATTGCTGATCTAATGCGTCACAGCCCAGCCGGCGTCTTAGGGATTCGCACGCGCTTGGGCAGGCGCTGGACGTCAAGGAGCAAGCCCTGGTCGTCGCGGCTCTGGTCTAGAATCTCGCCCAGCACGTTGCCGAAACCAAGAACGAAGAAGGTCATGGCGTATGCGCCCATCGCCACGGTCGGACTGCCCTTCTCGATTCGCAGGTAGGTGCTTTTCGCGACACCAAGCCGCTCGGCCATCATCTTCACTGTCAGGCTGCGCTTCTTGCGGGCAATGGCAATATCCGCGCCGAGCTTGGACAAGGAGCGCTTCACCTTGTTTGGCAGGATATCTTCGACAGCGGATCGCATAAGGGCTCATCCACGATACTTTCTGGGCAGTTATGGTCTCATACATACTCCCGCTATGTCTAGATCACGATACTGGCCGGTCGTGCCCCAGGACGTGGTGTAGCAGCTGCGCTCTGGCCTGATGCTCTGGCGGTTGGGATCTCCGCCGTCAGGTCGCCACTGCGGGTAGCCTGACGGCGGCACTATCGCCGAGCGGTGCGAGGTTGCCAGCGGCATGTAGCAGCGCTGCACGGCCCACTCGTCGTTCTGCTCGAGCAAGGGCTCCGCGCCCCCTCTCGTTGCGCAACCGAGCCAAGACGGCTCAAATGCACCGGGGGTTCTACCTCGCCCTGGATGAAAGTTGGGGCTCAGGTCAACCTGGGGCGTCCAGTATCTGGGCGACACGAATGTGGACATACTGGCCGTGTTCGCCATTGCTGGCTCAGCAGCCGCTGACAATTGTCGCCGAGAGGTGTTGTTCTGTCTCTACCTGAGTCTGCGCGCCCTGGTCACCCCCGCTCCCGCGCGATCGCGCACGCGGCGTCGCAGAGGGCAATCATGTGCGCGACGTCGCCGGCCGCGCGATGGGTCCGCGGCGCGGCCAGACTGGCGCGCCGGCGCGCCTCGTCCCATTCGTCGGGATCGAGGCCGCAGGTCCGCGCGAGCATGGTCCTGAGGCAGCCGACCCGCGGGCACAGGCTTGCCACGCCGCCCGCCTCGAACAGGCGCCAGAGCCAGATATGGTCCACCTCGTGCGCATCGCTGAACAGCGGTACCTTGGCGACGTCGTGCAGCAGGCGGGCGCAGACCTCGCGCGGCGGCAGGCCCTGCTCGAGCAGCGTGACCCGCCTGATCTTGTGGACCTCCTGGGACGCGGGATCCCAGTCGATCCACTCCGGCTCGGGGCAAACCAGGCAGCTCGTCGGCGCCCGCTCGCCAATGACGCCCCAGCCGACCTCAATGGGGTAGCTGCGGTCCGGGTGCAGGCTCGACGCCTCGATGTCGATCAGGCCGACGGTCAGCATGGCTGGATCCCTCGTGCCCGGGATGGTCGTTGCTTGCCGGGCGCCCTTTGCGCTCGACCAAGACTCGCGGGAGCCTGGCTACCGGGATTTGGCTGAGGCTCGTTCGTCATCCCATCGGGGACCATGGCGCTGCTCCGACATTCTCGGCCGGACGTCAGGGCCTATGAACACGAAGGCCCCGCACGTTGCCGGCGGGGCCTGGGGCGTTCAGTCACGTATCGTCACACGCGTGCTCGCTCTCCTGGCCCGCCAGAGCGGGACATGGTGGTGGCGGCAGCGCGTGCGACCTTGTTGCTCATGGGCCTCGGCTACTCTGCGGCCGGGACTCTGTCAAGCTGTCGATCCGGGAGCGACGGGCGTACAAAGGGCCGACACCATGGCACGATCAGCCGTCATCTGCGCTGGCGCTCGGCATCGCCTGCTACAATCGGCCGTCGACAGTACCTGATGCACACCGGTGCCGCGCCCCTAACGGAGGCACCAACGCGGCCGCGGCCCCTTGCCTGAGTAGGGCGGACCGTGGCCGGCAGCGACAATGAACTCCGCCAGGTCGCGCCCGTCGACGAGCACAACGGCAAGCGTGCGGTAGGACTTGTCAGCTGCAGCTGGCCGGCATGAACACAGCTTTCCCACATTGAGCGCAGACAAGTCGCGGCCGGCCGGTCTCCTTTGCGTCATGAAGAATGGTGCGCAGCCGCACCACGCGGTCGTGGCGGAAACGACGGATCAAATCGACGGCCCGATGGGTGCGCCCTTGGTTACCTCCTCGATCTCCGGGTCCCCAACCGGGTCGGCTAGCTCGGTCGGGAGGCAGGTGACGTTGGGCATCTTGCACTTCCCTGGCCAATCAGGGCTCGCCGGCTTGCGTACCGCGCACCTTTTCGTCCAAGCCGTGCATCGCTCCCATCGACCTCGCGCAACCTAGCGGAACCCGAGTACATGCTTGCGAATCGTGTCGAGATCGTTCCGAACGATGGCCGCATTCAACTCGCGTCGGCGCAGGTTGCTCGGGTTCGACGCATCCCATGATTCGACTTCGTGCAGCAACCGACCATTCGATCCCAGCAGCGCGTCCGCGTGTTGCACGACGATTCGATTGGGCACAGCCTCCGGCCGGATCTGCAGGAGCGCCGCCATCGCCTCTGGTTCACGTCCTCGACCCAATCGATCTGCCATGACAGCAAGCGTGATCGCGGAAGAGCGGCTGATCCC
The DNA here is from genome assembly GCA_016793965.1 of Alphaproteobacteria bacterium. Taxonomy (GTDB): domain Bacteria; phylum Pseudomonadota; class Alphaproteobacteria; order JAEULF01; family JAEULF01; genus JAEULF01. The sequence goes on from JAEULF010000187.1 coordinate 3,319, forward strand.
AGCCTTGCAGTGCACCAGCATTGTCGCATCGATGTTCTCGCGCGCGAATGCCACGGCGGACTCCACATCTGCACGGGTCGCCGTCCGGTAGCCAGGGTGCGGCTCGTCCAGGTCAACGAACCACAGCCTCAGGAGCGGCGGAACTGGCTCGCGGTGGAATGAAAGAATGCCGCGGACGCCGGGATCGTGGATCGAGATGATTGCGCCGTACCGCCGCTTGATCCGCCGGGCACGAGCAAGCGACGCCACCGAGATCGTACCGCCAGGAGTCATGCTGTCGGGCGCGGGCATCAATGACGTCACAGGCTTCGACAAATTGACCTCGCCTTGGACGGCCAGCGGGAGACTGCCGCAGGCGAGCGGCGCACCTTGCGACGGCTCTCAGCACGCCGCGGCGCCATTGCCGGCTCCGTCGGGCGCATGATCCTCGATTCCTCCGTCAGACCCATAGGACCCTCCGCCTGTCGATTGGCTGCGTAAGGCCCCTCACGGCGTTGTCAGGAGGCGGCGCGATTCAAAGTAGAGCAGCATCCCGCCGAAGTCGCCACCCTCGGAGCCGACGCGCCCGGTCGCCCGGGCGTGCGCCGGCAGGTCGGCGTTTCGTTGGGGCACGAGGGCCCGCACTTCCGCGCGCTGCGCGCCGATTCTCAGCATGCATTTGCTGCTGTCGGCCCGCGCGGGCATCTCCCTTGCCCATGGCCTGTCGAAGGGCGACGCGACGATGGAGCTAGCACGCACGATCGTGGCGGTTGGTTCTGGCCGCGGTCAGCTCCGAAGCCGGCGCGCGCCACCATCTCGGCAATGGCGCCCGCGCTGATCGTCGGCCCGAACACCTTGGAAAATAGCCAGAGACTGGACACCTTCACTCCAGATCGACGGCCCGCAGGCGCAGCGCGTTGCCAATGACGCTGACTGAGCTCAGAGCCATGGCTGCGGCGGCGATGATCGGCGACAGCAAAAGGCCGAAGATCGGGTAGAGCGCGCCGGCAGCGATCGGAACGCCGGCGGCGTTGTAGATGAAGGCGAAGAACAGATTCTGCCTGATGTTGCGCATCGTCGCGCGGCTGAGCTGGCGGGCGCGCACGATCCCCAACAGGTCGCCCTTGACCAAGGTCACGCCGGCGCTCTCCATCGCCACGTCCGTACCAGTCCCCATGGCGATGCCGACATCGGCGGCTGCGAGCGCCGGAGCGTCATTCACCCCGTCGCCGGCCATGGCGACGATCCGACCTTCGGCCCGCAGCCGCACCACCGCCCGGCTCTTGTCCTCCGGCAGCACCTCCGCTTCAAAAGCGTCCAAGCCGAGCTTGGCCGCGACGGCAGCGGCCGTTACGCGGTTGTCGCCGGTCAGCATGACGACGCGCACGCCGGCCGCGCGCAACGCTGTCATGGCGGCAGGCGTCGATGGCTTGACCGGGTCGGCGATGCCGATCGAGAGCGCGGGCCGGCCGTCGACGCCGACAAAGATTGCGGTCGCGCCGTCCTGCCGCACGCGATCAGCGGCCGCGTCGAGCGGCGCCGTGTCGATACCTTGCTCCTTCAGGAAGCGGCTCGATCCGATCGCGACCGCGCGCCCGTCAACCCGGCCGGTCACGCCCTTGCCGGTCGTCGACGCAAAGCCGACCGGCTCGCCGAGCGCGAGGCCGCGCGCGCTCGCGGCGCGCACGACGGCCTGCGCCAGCGGATGCTCGCTGGGCCGGTCGAGGCTGGCGGCGAGCCGCAGCGCCTCGTCCTCGGCGAAACCCGGCCCGGCCGACTGCGAGACCACCTCGGGCTTGCCGGCGGTGAGGGTACCGGTCTTGTCGACCACCAGCGTATCGACCCGCTCCATCCGCTCCAGCGCCTCCGCGTCGCGGATCAGGACGCCGGACCGGGCGCCCCGCCCGACGCCGACCATGATCGACATCGGCGTCGCGAGGCCGAGCGCGCAGGGACAGGCGATGATCAGGACCGACACGGCGGCGACGAGTCCGTAGGTCAGCGCCGGCTCCGGGCCGAACGCGCCCCAGGCGACGAAGGCCAGCGCCGCCACGGCGACGACGGTCGGCACGAACCAGCCGGACACGACGTCCGCCAGGCGCTGGATCGGCGCTCGGCTGCGCTGCGCCGCAGCGACCAGCTGGACGATCCGCGCCAGCATGGTGTCGCGGCCGACGCGCTCGGCCGTCATGACGAGCGCGCCCGTCTGGTTGAGCGTGCCGCCGATCAGCTTCTGCCCGGTTTCCTTCGTCACCGGCATCGACTCGCCTGTCACCATCGATTCGTCGAGGGTGCTGCGGCCCTCGCGGACGATGCCATCGACCGGCACCGACTCGCCCGGCCGCACGCGAAGCCGGTCGCCCACCGCGATCCGGTCGAGCGGCACCTCCTCCTCCCCGCCGTCCGCCAGGAGGCGGCGTGCCTGCTTGGGCGAGAGGTCGAGCAGCGCCCGGATGGCGCCGCTGGTGCTCTCGCGCGCCCTGAGCTCCAGCACCTGGCCCAGCAGCACGAGCACCGTGATCACCGCCGCCGCCTCGAAGTAGATGGCAACCATGCCCGAAGGGGCGTGGAACGCCGGCGGAAATGCGCCAGGGGCCGCAGTCGCCGCCAGGCTGTAGGCCCAGGCAACGCCCGTGCCCATGGCGATCAGCGTGAACATGTTGAGGTTGCGCGTGCGCACCGAGTGGAAGGCCCGCTCGAAGAACGGCCAGCCAGCCCAGAGCACGACCGGGGTCGCGAGGACGAGCTGGATCCATGCCGACCACGCGGCTGGAACGAGGCGATGCAGGCCGGTGAGATGGCCGCCCATCTCCAAGGCCGCGATGGGCAGGGTCAGGCCGAGGGCGATCCAGAAGCGGCGGGACATGTCGGCCAGCTCCGGATTGGGCCCTGCGCCAGCCGCCACGATTTCCGGCTCAAGCGCCATGCCGCAGACCGGGCACGAGCCCGGCCCGTCGCGGACGATTTCCGGGTGCATGGGACAAGTCCAGCGCGCGCCGACAGGCACGGCGGCCAGGTCGATCGGCAGTCGCGCCGCACCATGGCCATGGTCGTGGCCAGCACCGTGCGCGCGGCCACCGGAGATGGAGGGTCCGTGCTCGCCATGGCAGCAATCGTGCGTCTGCTCTTGCGCGGTCATGACATCCTCGCTCCGTGATCGGACTTGCTGCCGGCAGCGGCGGCAGATACCCTATGTGGGTATTTATCTACACCCCTGGGGGGTATATGGCAAGCATGAGCGAATCGCGACGGAAGACCCGCATCAACCGCCTGAGCCGGCTCGAAGGCCAGGTGCGCGGCGTCGCCCGCATGGTCGAGGAGGATCGCTATTGCATCGACATCATCACGCAGATCCGCGCGACCCGGGCTGCGCTCGCCCGGGTCGAGGAAGAGATCCTGCGCGACCATGTCGAGCACTGCGTGGCGCATGCGATCGCGAGCGGCGACGCCGCCGAGCGGCAGCAGAAGATCGACGAGCTGATGGATGTCGTCTCCCGCGTCCGCTGATGCCCGGAGGGCGCGCAAACCGAATCGGCCGATCTCAGGCGTGACGCCAGCACTCAACTCCGCGGCTGACGCCAACGCCGAGAATGAAGCTGCGGCGGCTTGCGGGCGCGACGCCGCTGCGCGGGCCCGATCGGTCCTCGCTCAGGCGCGCCGGGCGGGCGGATCGCCGACCGCCCGGCCGAGCCGCGGCAGGAACGCCGGCACTCGAGCGGCATAGCGGTCGTAGGCCTCTCCGAACGCGGCCCGGGCCTCCTGCTCCTCGCGCCGGGCAAGCCGCACGTACATCCACGCAAGCATCGGGAACATCGCGAGGGTCAGCAGCGTCGGCCACTGCGCGAGGAAGCCCAGCATGATCAGGATGAAGCCTGCGTACTGCGGGTGGCGCATCCGGGCGTAGGGCCCTGTCTCGGCAAGTCGGCCCCGGCGCTGCGCCGCGTAGAGGACGCGCCAAGCCGTGGCGATCAGCGTGAATCCGCCGCCGATGAGCAGGAAGCTCAGCAGATGGAACGGGCCGAAATGCGGGTTCGCCTTCCAGCCGAGCAGCATCTCCGGCAGGTGCCCGGCATCGTGCGTCAGCCAATCGATCCCAGGGAAGCGGCTCTGCAGCCAGCCTGAGAGCAAGTAGATGGTCAGCGGGAAGCCGTACATCTCGCTGAACAGCGCCACCAGGAATGCGCTGAAGGCGCCGAACGTCCGCCAGTCGCGCGTCGTAGCCGGCTTGAAGAAGCTGAACGCGAACAGGATGAAGACCGCCGCATTGATGACGGCGAGGCTCCATAGGCCATAGGCCGTCGGAGTGCTGCTCATGGCGCATTCCCCCGGCGGTCGTCGGACTTGCCGCCGCCATGGCCGCCATGGCCGCCATGCATGAACACATGCAATAGCGGGCAGGCCAGCAGCAGAATCCACGGCAAGTACTGGACGACATGCGCGCGGTGCTCCGTCCACAGGAAGTAGCCGGCGACGCCGAGGAAGGCGACGAGCGCCAGGCCGGCTGGGCTGAGCAGGAAGCCGCCGCGATGCGGATCCTGCTGCGATCCATGGTCGTGCTGCATCATTCTCTCCTTCACGAGGTCGGGGGATTACACGTTGCGAGGCTTTGCAGCGAGAAAGGCGACGGCAGGCACAACGACCCATTGCAGCAGCGGCGCCAGCCCGGTGCCGAGCGGGCCGAGCACCGGCATCGCCGCGGCGTACGCCCAGTCCTTGCGCACCGTCGTGTTGAGCCATTCGCTATAGACCGTGTACGCCACGCCGATCGCGATCGCCGCCGTCGCAACCCGCCGGTAGCGGAAGGCTGGCCATTGCGGACTGGCCAGGAGCGCCAGGGCCAGGCTTAGACTGGCGGTCGCGATCGCGATGTCGCCCGCCGTGCAGTGGAGCACCGCCCAAGCGAGCCTGGGCATCGGCGCCTCTGCCCAGATCGTGTAGAGCGGCAGCTGCAGCGTCTCCCAGGCAAGGTGCCCGGCGGCAGCGGCCGTGAGATAGCGGCGGTACGCGCCCAGCCAGCCGGGAGGCGCTGCGGCCATGGCTATCCTCCCCTGCCCGCGCCGGCGCCCGCCGGCACCGTGCGGAAGACGGTCACCCGTCCAGCTCGGTCGAAGGCAAGGACATCGAAGGGCTCGGCCGGCAAGCCCGGACTCTCCATGCCGGGCGAGCCGACGGGCATGCCGGTCACCGACAGTCCGACGATCGGCAGCCGTTCGCGCAGCATGCGCTTGATGTCGTCGGCCGGCACATGGCCTTCCACGACGTAGCCGCCGACATGAGCAGTGTGGCAGCTCGCCAGCGCATCCGGCACGCCGGAGTCCCGCTTGACGGTCGCCATGTCATCGCGAGCAAGCACCGAGACATCGAAGCCGGCGGCCGCAAGATGCTCCGCCCAGGCGCCGCAGCATCCGCAACCGGGATCCCGGTACACCCTGACGGCCAGCTGGTCTGCGCCGGCGGCTTTCGGTACCCGCCACGTAGCGGCGGCAATTGCGGCCAGGGCGCCCGCGAGAACGTGCCGTCGCGATCGTGCGACGCCCGAGCGCAGCCGAGCTGCGGCGGTCACTGAATGCCTCCGCGCATCGGCATCGCCGCGCCGCCCATCGGCACCATGCCCATGCCGCCGCCCATCTGCATCCCGAGATGCGGCGGCAGCAGTTCCTCCGCGGTCCTCCTCTGCAGGTCCGACAGCGCGGGAAGCAGCGACGCGACCGCAGTCTTGATCGCGCGCAGGCCGTCAAGGCGAGCGGCGTACCAGGCCTCCTGCAGGTCCAGCTGCTGATCGAGGCTCGCCGCTCTTGGCGCCTGGCCGGCCGGCATCATGCGCTGGCGCGTCTCGCCCAGGCGTTTCGCGTTAGCGCGCATGGCCTGGGCCAGCCCGTCCCATGCCTTCGCTTGCGCGTCCGTGACGTTCAGCTCGGCGCGCAGGAACGCGATGCGCCCCTCGATGCGGTCGATCATGCCCGTGCCGGCCATCGAGTCGCCGTACATGCCCATGCCGCCGCCCATCATCGGCATCATCATCCCCATCATCGGATATCCGCCACCGGGAGCCATGGCGCTGTACATGCCCATGCCGCCGCCCATCATCGGCATCATCATCCCCATCATCGGATATCCGCCACCGGGAGCCATGGCGCCGTGCATGCCCATGCCGCCGCCCATCATCGGCATCATCATCCCCATCATCGGATGGCCGCCACCGGGAGCCATGGCGCCGGGCACCGCGGGCGCATTCTGGGGAGCTGCAGCGGCTGCTGACGGATGGTGCGGGTCCTGCTGGGTCTGCGCTCCGGCGGGGATCGCAGCCGCGAACGATGCGGCAAGCGCTGCCGCGGCCAATTTCTTCAAGCGTGTCATGACGATTCTCCTCTTGTTCGAGATGCATTTCCGGCCGGCTTGCCAGCGCGCTCGCGCGCGGCCTGTTGGATCTGACTCCCGTCCATGGCCGCACGAGCGCACGGGAACCTGCGCGTCACCGCAGCAGGCGGCCGGCGACCGCCCCGCCCCAGCGATGAGACGTGGACTTCGGGGGAGGAAATGGTGGAGCGTCGGCACAGGTCGCGAAAGTTCTCTCGGCCGGTGCCAAGAATTGCGCGCAGGTGCCAGCGGATGCACAGCCCGCTTCACCTTGCCCGTGCAACGTTCCGTCGGGGTGCCTGTCGCATCCGCCCTGCTCGCCGGCAAGGTCCGGCGGGTATGCATCCATCGCCACCTTGCCGTGCGCGCCATGGATCGCAGTACCGAGCAGGAGCGAGGCGCAAAGGACCACGCGCAGCCACCACGCCGCACGTGACGCTTTCGACTGACCGCATGCATCCGAACGATCCATGGCTTCCTCGATACGTCTCGCCGCGGCTCGGCACCATGATCCACCTCAAGTCGGGCCAGATCCGCCGATGCCGGCTCGCTCGACCGGTCGATGCCAAGCGAGATGAGCGCCGGGTCTGCCCGCAACCCGACCATCGGGTTACTCGCGCGAGAGCGACCGCTGTCGCTCGCGAACGGTGACCGACCATCGCGACCTGATGAACTCCAGGGCCGAACGGATCTCGCCGTCCGAAAGGACGTCGCCGAATGCTGGCATGTCGGACGCGTAGCCTGCGGGAGCGAAGTGCCGAACGCCGTACTTGGTGATCTCGAAGAGCTGCCGGTCCGAATGATGCCAGGTGTGGCCTGTCTCGTCGTGCGGCGGAGCGGGCAGCTTCCCGTCAGGTTTGCGCCGGCGCCAGTCAGCCTGTCCCTCAAGGTTTGCCCCGTGGCAGGACGCGCAGTGCCCGTCGTAAATGACGCGTCCGAGCGTCGCGTCCGCGTGATCTGGCGCCCGACGCAAATGCCACGCCAGCCAGAGACTGGCGACAACACCGACCGCGACCGCCGCCAAGCCGCCGATCAGAGGCACCTTTCGCATGATGACGCATGCTCCCTGCGGCGCTGGAGGAAGCCGGCGCACTTCTCGTCGCGCATGAGCGGCAAGAGTGGCACCCGTCGATTTCGCGGGATTTGCCGCTCTGTAAAAAAGTATTGCAGCTATCCGCGCGCATGCCGCCGCGGCAGCGTGACGATTGCTTGCAGGCCGCCGTCGTCTCGATTCCGGAGCGTGACGTCGCCGCCATGGTTGCGCAGGATCGTCCGCGCGACCGTCAGGCCAAGCCCGGTCCCGGCTGGATGGCTGCCGCGCGATTCGTCCAGCCGATAGAAGGGCTGGAACACCGCTTCCAGCTTGTCTTCGGGAATGCCCGGTCCTTCGTCGTCGATCAGTATGCGCACCTGATCGCCCTGCTCGTCGAGCCGAACGCGCACGGTGCGTCCGTACCGAACGGCGTTGTCCATGAGGTTCGAGAGGGCGCGCTTTAGCGCAAGATGCCGTCCCAAAGCCGGCTCGACGGGCGCGATATCGAGGGAGACGGCATGCCCGGCATCGACATGATCGGACTCGAGCGTCTCCAGGATCGCAGCCATGTCGACCAGCCTCTCCGGCTCGGAGTCCATCCCTTCGCGCAGGTAGCCGAGAGTCCCGTCGATCATCGCCTGCATCTCGTCCAGGTCGACGGTGATCATGCGCCGGAGCTCGTCGCTCTCGCACAGCTCGGCTCGGAAGCGGAGCCGGTTGATCGGCGTCTTGAGATCGTGGGAGATCGCCGCCAGCGTCTCCGTGCGGTCCTTGACGAGCTTCCTCACCCGCTCCTGCATCTCGTTGAACGCCCGCGCGGCGTCGCGGATCTCGACCGGGCCGTCCTCCGACAGGGCCGGGCTTTCGACATTCGATCCGAGTCGTCTAGCGGCCTGCGCAAGCTGAGCGAGCGGCGCAGTGATCAAGCGCACGAGGATGAGCGCCACGACGAGTATGCCGACGGCCATGGCCGTGGCGGAAGCGAACATGCCATGGTCCTGGACCGATCCCGGTCCCACCAGCGCCGCGCTGAAGTTGACCCAGCTGCCGTCCTCGATCTGGATCGATGCCAGGAGCAGATGCGGCGAAGTCGGCGACGCGGAACCGTCGACGCCGGGCTCGTCCGCAAAGCCGAGCCTCAAGCGGCCGCGATCCACGAGGTCCAGAGCCAGCTCGCGGATCCGCGCGCGCATCTTTTCGGCCTCGTCGCCCTCGCGGCCGCTCCGCTGCACCAGGCTGTGCGGGCTCCAATGCGCCTCGACGCTCGCGCTCGACAGGGCATGCGCGATCTTGTCGCGATCGGCTACCTGCCTCTCGCCAACCGCCCTGGCGATGGACACCAGCCGCTCGGCAAGCTGGGCCTCGCGCGTGCTGCCTATCAGCCTGCCGACGCCGACCTCGTAGATCCAGATGCTGCACAGGTGCATCAGGCTGAGACCGAGGAGCAGGATCCAGATCGTGCGCCCGGCGAGCGTCCGCGGCAGTAGCTTCATGTCAGGCGCGCGACGCTCGGAACGAAGACGTAGCCGGCTCCCCGCACCGTTTTGATCAGCGCGCCGGCATCCCGGTGATGGCTCATCTTCCGCCTGAGCCTACTGACATGCACGTCGATGCTGCGATCGAGAGCCGAGGCCGTGCGATTGCGAGCAAGATCGAGCAGCTGGTCGCGCGACAAGACCCTTTGGGGGTGCTCGACGAACGCCAGGAGAAGCTCGAATTCCGCCCCGCTCAGGTCGATGATCACGCCGTCCGGCGACGTCAGCTCCCGTCGCCGCGTGTCCAATCTCCACCCGGCGAACCCGACGACGGACGTCGACTTGGGCAGCGCCTGCTGCGGCGCCGTCGCCGCGCGCCTGAGCACGGCACGGATGCGCGCGAGCAGCTCTCGCGGGCTGATGGGCTTGGCGAGGTAGTCGTCGGCGCCGATCTCCAGCCCGACGACCCGATCGGCTTCCTCGCCCTTGGCGGTCACCATGATGATCGGCACCGTCGACTTGCTGCGGACGTCGCGGCAGATGTCCAGCCCAGAGCGGCCAGGCAACATGATGTCGAGAATGATCAGGTCCACGGTGGAGCGCTCGAGCGTCTCCTGCAGTTCGCGGTACGTCGGCGCCCCGGTGACGCGATAGCCGTTCTGGCGCAGGAATTTCACGACCAACTGCTGCGTCTCGGAGTCGTCGTCGACCACGACGATATGCGCTTCCGGGTCGAGCGTCGGAATCGGTCCGCCACGTCCGTCCGTCGTCTCCGGTTCGTCGCTCACGACTGCCATCGCCTTCGGCCTGACGTTCCAGAACACTCGATCAATGCCAGCGCTCCGCCGGCGCAATCTCGGCGTCGCGAGCGACTGCCGCATTCGACGACGGCATGACGTCCCTACTGAACATCCGGCGCGCCGCTGCACGCCAGCTGAGTCCAGTCAGCGGATTCCCGTGGCGACGCTGGACTAGTTCGCCGGCTCGAACTTCCGCACGACGTACTGACCGTCGATCCGCTCCGGCTGGAAGCGGATCTTCTGGCCGACCTGCATGCGATCGAGCATAGCAGGCTCGGCCGCCCGGAAGACCATGGTCATCGCCGGCATGTCCAGTTGCGGGATCGGCGCATGCCGCAACGTGACCTTGCCTTGATCCTTGTCGATCCGTCGCACCTCGGCGTCGACCATGGCTCCCGCCGGCTGCGCCGGTGGCGCCGCCGTCTGGGCCGAGCTGCGATCGGCTACCAGCACGAGACCCGCCAGCACGATTCCGGCCGCAGCAAGCGCTCTGATCTTCATGTTGATGCCTCCCTGATCGGCGCCCGGATCACGGGCGAACACGCAGCTGGCCGACCATGCCGGCGTCGTAGTGACCCGGCACGAGGCAGGCGAACGTGACCGGGCCGGCCGACGTGAACTGCCAGACAAGCTCGCCTACCAGGCCGGGATGCACGGTCACCGCATTCTCGTCCTCGTGCTCCATGTCCGGGAACTTGAGCATGACGTCCGCATGCTCCTTGATCTCCTTCTCGGTCCCCAGCACCATCTCGTGCTTGATCGTACCGATGTTGCGAACGACGAACCGGACGGTCTCGCCCTTCCTGACGTCGATCCGGTCAGGCACGAAGCGCATGTCGTCGTTCATCGTCACGGTCACGATCCGCTTGACCAGTTTCGGATCGCCGGGCTTGCCTACCGGCGCACCGTGCGGCGCGCCGGAATGACCGGGTCCCGCTTGGGCCGGCGCCATCGCCATCCCGATCGCAGCAGCAGCTGCCGTCGCAATCGCGGTAAATCGTACAGAACGCTTCGGCATCATCGGCTCCCGTTGTCGCTGGTGAACTGCACTCGCTGGTGAACCAAGTAGCGCTGCCCGGCCTAGCCTCTGCTGGCCAAGCTGCCCGTCCACTCATAGGCCACCGTGCCCGGCGGATGGCTGTACCAGCCTGGGTCGGTGAAATCGCCGGGCGCAATCCCGTCGCGCACTTTGACGACAGTGAACATGCCGCCCATCTCCAGCGGCCCGAACGGTCCCTGCCCCGTCATCATGGGCAGCGTGTTTTCGGGGATCGGCATTTCCATCTCCTGCATGTCCGACATCCCGCGCTCACCCATGACCATGTAGTCCGGCATCAGCTCGACCAGGCGCTTGGCCACGCCGCGATGGTCCACGCCGATCATGGTCGGCACGTCATGGCCCATTGGGTTCATCGTGTGGTGCGACTTGTGGCAATGGAATGCCCAGTCGCCCGGCTCGTTCGCGACGAACTCGATGCACCGCATGGCGCCGACCGGAATGTCGACAGTCACCTCCGGCCACTGCGCCGCGCGCGGCACCCAGCCACCGTCCGTCCCCGACACGACGAAGTCGTAGCCGTGCAGGTGGATAGGATGGTTCGTCATCGTCAGGTTGCCCATGCGGATCCGCACGCGGTCGCCGCGCCGCACGACCAAATGGTCGATGCCCGGGAATGCGCGGCTGTTCCAGGTCCACAGGTTGAAATCCGTCATCGTCGCCACTGTCGGCGTCCTGGCGCCGGGCTTGATGTCGTAGGCGTTCACCAGGAAGACGAAGTCCCGATCGACCCGGTTCTGCCGCTGGTCGGCGGGATGAACGACGAGGAAGCCCATCATGCCCATGGCCATCTGGACCATCTCGTCAGCGTGCGGGTGGTACATGAACGTACCGCTCTTCCGCATCTCGAACTCGTAGACGAACGTCTTGCCGACCGGGATTTGCGGTTGGGTCAGGCCGCCGACCCCGTCCATGCCGCAGGGAAGCAGGATGCCGTGCCAGTGGACCGAAGTGTGCTCGGGCAGTTTGTTCGTCACGAAGATGCGGACCCGGTCGCCCTCGACGCACTCGATGGTCGGGCCGGGACTCTGGCCGTTGTAGCCCCAAAGGTGCGCCTTCATTCCGGTCGCAACCTCGCGCGTGACCGGCTCGGCGACCAGGTGGAACTCTTTCCAGCCGTCCCGCATGCGCCAGGGCAACGATCCGCCGTTGAGCGTGACGACGGGATTGTAGGGCCTGCCATCCACGGGCATGAGCAGGGGCTGCGTCTTGGCAGAAGACTGCACTGGCGCTTCCGGCAGCGTCGCCGCGCCGGCGCGGCTGACCATCCCGGCGCCAAGCAATGCGCCCGCCGTTGCCGTCGTCAGAAACTCCCGCCGCGTCACCATCGATCGGTCCCCGCTGCTCGTTGCTGCCGTGAATTCCGTCAATGCGCCTTGCCGCCGCTCGCCGGGACGGCGACCGACATTCCGTCGTCGGCTTCGGCGTCGGCGCCGGCGACGAGGGCCAATCGAAGCTCTGCTTCGGCGACCCAGAAGCCGCGCATCGCTTCGATCGCGGCTAGGACGCTGGCGACTTGCTCCCTGCTGTCCGACAACAGATCGAACACGCTGACGAGCATGCCGTTGTATCGAAGCAGCATCTCATCGGAGATCTGCTTGCGTGCCGGGACCACCTTGTCGCGGTAGTGGCGCGCCACGTCGTATGCCGTGCGGTAGGCCAGGTAGGCCTCGCGCGCCTCCGAGCGTGCGTCGATTGCCAGCTCCGAGAACCTGTCCGCCTTGCGCATCAGGGAACGCGCCTTCATCTCCGTCCGCGCGAACGCGCGATCGAACAACGGGACCCGCACGGCGCGCACGCGCGCCGGGCTGACGATCTCGCCCCTCTCGGTCAGGTAGTCGAACTCATCGATCTCGATGTAGCGCGGCTGCCCTTGCGCCAGGACCTGCGTCAGCTCGCTGCCTTCCTGATCGATGTCCTTAACCTTCGCGACGATCTCCAGCCGGTGCGCGTGCAGGTCGAGGCGCTGCCTAAGCGCCTCTCCCTCTACATCGGCGATCTCAAGCGGTCTCGTCGGCAGGTCCAGCAGGCGGTCCGGCAGCGCGAACCCGGCATCGCTCCCCCATAGGCCGAGCAGGCGCACCAACCGCTCGCGCGCGGCGACCGCGTTCTGGCGGGCTCGGGCAAGCTGGGCAAAGACCTCGCCGGAGAATGCGTCCTCCCGCAACTCGCTCAGGCGCGGCAAGTTGCCGATACGGACCATCCTGCGCGTCAGCTCCGCCGACGACTCCGCTGCCGCGCCGACTTGCTCGAAGTACCGAACCGTCTGCTGCGCTGCCACCGCCGCGGCATAAGTCTTCCGCACCCGAGCGGCCAGGCGATAGGCCGCCGCCGCCCCGGTGAGCCTAGCGGCCATCGCCTCGCGCAGGCCCGGCTCGCTCGCGGCGGCGCCGCGCTTGCTGCCGAACGCGGCAACGACAAACGATCTCTCCACGTCGCCAGGCGACTGATCCGTGGAGCGGCTCGCGTTCACTGCGGCGACGATCTCGGCCTCACCCAGTCCGGTCTCGAAGTAGAGGGATTGGATGCGCCGGTTCCCAAGTAGCACGACGCGAACGGCATCTTCCATCGCCAGAGGTCTGACGAGAAGCTCGCGCAACGTGGACTGCAGCAGGCTGCGCTCTCCCGCTGCCGCCGGCGACGGCGCTCCCACGATCGCCGCCTGCGCCAATTGGAGCGGTGCCGCGGCGTCAGCGACTGCGGTCACCGCGCTCGCACCAATCCCGGCAACTGCGAGAGCAAAGGCGAGTCCGATCGGACAAGACGGGCTGCGATCGTTCATGGAACTCCTCCGAGCATGGCCTTGTCTCACTTCGTCCCCGATGCCGGCGAGGTGTGACCGGCATGGCCATAGCCCGACGGGGCCGCGGTTCCGCCATCGCGCAACTGTCCGGCATGACCACCGACCTTGCGCGCTTCGTCATTGGCGTCCGCCCAGGATTCGATCGCTCGCTGGTTCGACCATGTGCCGGCATCGAACGGGCTTCGGTAGTCAACCGCCGGCGCTCTTGCCGACGACGTCGCTGGGCCGAGGACTTCCGACGGATTGACTATCGTCTGGGCGTGCGAAACGCCGGCGCCGACAACGGCGACAAGCCACGTGGCTATCGCCAGCACCCGCAAGGTCACGAGCGTCAGTCTGATCATGGACTCACCCGATTGGCGCGCTCGGCACGCAGATGCGACGACCGCCCGTTCGCTTCGGCACCCAATGGGCGCGGTAGTTGCCGGCTGAGCGCTGGAACCACAGCCCGGAGGTTGACGGTGCGGCCTGTCGCCTTCCGCACTGTGTCGGTGCGAACGCTGGACCTTCTGGATTTGCTCAATGGGATATGACCTCCCGCGCCATTCCGGCAGAGTTGCTTTCGACCATGTCGCCAGAATGTCGGAGGTGTAAAATAGTGTGTCCGCGTGCCGCCCGGCGCTGCCGAACCGGGAGGAGTCATCGGCCAGCCAGGCTTGATCGCACGCAGGGCTGATGCCGCCGGATCAGCGTAGGTCAAGGCGCACGCCGCCGCGCTCATCCCTGTGCGGAGCCCGCTCTGGCTTGAACACGGACATGCGATCCAGCATGTTGCGCAACGTTATTCCGTTTCCTAGGGCACCAGCATGGCTCGATCGACTCCCGACACCCTCCTCACGGCCGAAGAACGCGCGTCCGAGCTCGCGGACCTTTTCCGCCTGCTCGGCGATGCCAGTCGGCTTCGCATCGTGCTGGCCTGCCTCGACGGGCCGATCTCGGTGACAGAGATCGCCGAAAGGCTCGGGTTGAGCGCTTCGTTGGTTTCGCATCACCTGCGCCTGTTGCGGGCCGCGCGCATCGTCAGGTCGCAACGCAGCGGCAAGAGCATCCTCTACGAGGGTGCCGACGATCACGTTCGTTGCGTGATCGCGGACATGGCGGAGCACATGCGCGAGCCGGCTGACGACGAGGTCTGAACGCGGTTGTCCTGCAAGAGCTCATCGATTCGATCAGCGCTACGCAACGAGCGCTGTTCGACACCGAGGTTCGGCCTCCGGGCCGGGCAACCGCCCGCCTGCACTCGCTACAACATATGTACAGCCTTTCAAATATTGCATAGCATGCAGGCCTTCCGTCGACGGCCGTGATCGCGACTGCCCAATGCGGCTGCCGACCAACCTCGATGAACCGACGTTGCGGCGGAGGCCATGCGCTCGAGCATCGAAGCCCTGGCATCGCTTCTCGACGGCGCGGTGCGGCGCATCGGCGTCGCCTTCGCGATCGTCCTGTTGCCAATCTTGATCGCGGTCACCGTCTTCGACGTCGTCGGCCGGCAATTCGGCAATGTCGGGTCGAGCCGCCTGCAGGAACTCGAATGGTACCTGTTCTTCGGCCTCATCTTCATGACCTTCGGCTGGACCTATGTCGGCGACGGTCATGTGCGCATCGACATACTGCGCGCGCGCCTGTCGCCGCGCGCCCAGGCTTGGACCGAGGCGCTGGGCTGCGCCGTGCTGCTCGTGCCGGCATGCGCCATGATCGTCGTCTACGGCGCCGAATCTGCGATCCTCTCATTCGAGCAGGGCGAACGCTCGCGGGCCGCGCTCGGCCTGCCGTACCGATGGATCGTCAAGTCCCTAGTCCCGGCCGGCATGGGCCTTCTCTTGCTAGCGGGGCTTGCGGCCTTCCTGCGCGCCTTGCTTGAGCTGTCGCGCCCAGCGGCAAAGCGCGACGCGAGGCCGGCTGGGCCGAAGTTGGGATGAGCGCCGCCGTGGACGTCGTCAGCTTGCTGCCGATCGCGATGCTGGTCGCCCTCGTCGCGCTGCTCTTCAGCGGCTTCCCGGTAGCGTTCGTGCTGATCGGCGTCGGATCGAGCTTCGCGTTCCTCGGCATCGCGCTCTCGGCTTTCAGTCCGGCGCAGTTCGCGATCTTCCCGCTGCGGATCATCGGCACGGTGGCGGAGAACAACATCTTTGCTGCAGTTCCCATGCTCGTGTTCATGGGCGTCGGGCTTGAGCGCAGCGGCATCGGCCAGGAGATGTTCGCCTGCATGCGCATCCTGCTGCGCAGGGTCCCCGGCGGCCTGCTGGTCTCCGTCGTGCTGGTCGGCTTGGTGTTCGCGCCGACGACCGGCATGGTCGGCGCTTCGGTCGGCCTCCTGACGGCGCTCGCCCTGCCGATCATGCTGGCTGAGCGGTACGATCCGGCACTCGCTGCCGGGACGGTCGCCGCATCGGGCACGATCGGCATCGTGATGCCACCGGCCGTGATGCTCTTCTTCCTGGCAGACTTGTTCGGCGCAAACGTGGCCGCGATCTTCCTCGGCGCTCTCGTCCCCGTCGGGCTGCTGTCGGTCCTGTTCGTCGCGTATGTTGCGGCACGAGCCGTGCTGGACCCGGTCGGGGTGCCGCGGCCCAAGGCCGATGGCACGACGCTCAGCTGGTCGGAGCTCGCCGCGCTGTCGGCGCGCAGCCTCGTCCTGCCGGGCCTGGTGCTGGCGCTCCTGTTCGCCTCGATCATCGCGGGCTGGGCCACGCCGGTGGAATCGTCGAGCGTCGCCGCAGCAGCCACAGTCCTGGTGATGGCCCTCAACCGCTCCCTGTCGGTGGCCGCCGTCAAGGACGTCATCTTGAAGACGGCCCGCATCACGGCGATGGTCTTCGCCATCGTGGTCGGCGCCACCGTGTTCTCGTTCTGCTTCCGTCTGTACGGCGGGGACGACCTCATCGTCGCGTTGCTGCGCGACCTCGGCGTCGGCGACCTGGCGCTGCTGGCCGCCGTGATGGCCGTCGTCTTCTTCCTCGGCTTCTTCCTCGATTGGATCGAGATCGTCTTCGTGAGCTTGCCCATCATGATGCCGGTTCTCGGCAAGCTCGATCTTTCCGCCTATGTCGCCCAACCAGGCTTCGCCACCACCTGGATAGCCATCCTGCTCGCATTGAACCTGCAGACGTCGTTCCTGACCCCGCCATTCGGCTTCGCGCTGTTCTTCGTCAAGGGCTCGGCACCCTCCAGCCTGGGGATGGGAGAGATCTATCGCGGCGTCCTGCCGTTCATCGCGATCGAGCTGCTGGTGATCGGGGCCGTCGCCCTCTTCCCGGCGCTCGTCACCTGGCTGCCCGCTCGCTATGTCCAACTCTGACTCCTTCGCACCGCGCAGCGTGGAATCGGCCGGGGACCGGAGGGCAACCTAAGCGCCGTCCGCGGCCACGCCGCCGGGGTCGTTGCAGTAACACTTGAACACCCATTCAATCGTTACTAGATTGCTGGTCACACAAGAACGGAGCGTCCCATGGCCGTGCTCGCCATCTCGGACATTCTGCCGTCGGCAATCGACTGCGGCGCATGCCGCGAGCGACTTTCCGACGGTGCTCGGGGCCTCATCGGATCGGCAGACCTCGATCGCGGGCGCCTCGATGTGGCGGACGACGCCGACACGATCGCCGCCTTGCGCCGGCTGGGAGCGCAAATCGAGTCGGATTTCGAGCATGTTGCTTGGACCGTCGAGGGCATGGACTGCACCTCCTGCGCGCAGAAGATCGAGCGAGCCGTCGGCAAGGTCGATGGCGTCACCGCGGCGAACGTCGCATTCGCTGCGCAGCGGCTGACCGTCGAGTTCCCGGCCGGTCGAGCATTGCCCGAACTGGCGGAGCGCGTCGTCGTCGGACTCGGCTATCGCCTTACGCGACGCGCTGTCGGCTCGTCGCCGGCCGGCGACGTTTCGCCGCAACCCGACGGCGCCGATGAAGCCGGCCATGTCGCCGCAGCGGCGCGCGCGCTGCCGCGTAGCCGGGACCCGGTCGAAGCCCTCCCCGCGGAGCCGGCAGCGAGAGCCCGAGATCCGATCTCGCTCGCCGCATCGGTCTTCCGCGACCGCCGTTCGGCAGCGACGGTCGCTGCCGGCATCCTCCTGGTCGCCGCCTGGAGCATGGACCTGGCCGGCCTCGACGCCGCGTCGTGGCTCTACTCCGCCGCGGCTGCGATCGCCGTCGTGCCCATCGCGCACAAGGCCTGGCGAGCCGCACGCCTGGGCTCGCCTTTCTCCATCGAGCTTCTGGTGACGATCGCCGCGGCCGGCGCGGTAGCGATCGATGCTCTTGCCGAGGCGGCGCTCGTCGCATTCCTGTTCAACATCGGCGAGATGCTGGAGGGCGTCGCGGCCGCCAAGGCGCGATCCAGCATCCGGGCGCTTGCCGATCTCGTGCCCAGCACCGCACTGCTCGTCGAAGGCGCGGACGTCCGCGAGGTCGCTGCGGCCTCCCTGGCGCCCGGGGACGTGATCGAGGTGCGGCCGGGCGGCCGCATTCCCGCGGACGGCGCCGTCATTGCCGGCGCGGCCGCCGTGGACATGTCCCCGGTCACCGGTGAGTCCGTCCCCGTCACCGTCGACGTCGGGCAGAACGTGTTGGCGGGCACCGTCAGCACCGATGGCGCCTTGCGCATCCGAGTCGAGCGCCCGGCCAGCGACAACACGATCGCCCGGATCATCCGCTTGGTCGAGGAAGCAGAGAGCGCCAGGGCACCCACGGCGCGGTTCATCGATCGGTTCAGCCGATGGTACACCCCCGCCGTCATTCTCCTCAGCGCGATCGTGACCGTTGCGCCACCCCTGCTTCTCGCAGCGGACTGGTCGACCTGGATCTATCGCGGCCTGGCCATGCTCCTGATTGCCTGCCCCTGCGCGCTGGTCATCTCCGTACCGGCTTCGATAACCGCAGCCTTGGCTTCCGGGGCGCGCCGCGGCCTGCTGTTCAAGGGCGGCGCTGCGCTGGAAGCGATCGGAAAGGTCAGGTCCGTCGCATTCGACAAGACAGGCACGCTGACGACCGGCAAGCCGACAGTCGCGCGGGTCGAGGCCATCGGCACCGATGTCGAGCGGATGCTGAGCGTCGCCGCCGCGGTCGAATCGGGCTCCGACCATCCGCTTGCGACGGCGATCCGGAACGCAGCCGCGGAACGAGGCGTCAACGCCGTGGCGGCAACCGATCACCGGGCCATTCCCGGCATGGCTGCGACGGCCGTGATCGCCGGGGAAACGGCGGCGGTCGGTTCGCCGCGCTATCTCTTGCAACTGGGCCTGGTCGATGCACTCGCGCGCACGCATCTCGATCGCGCGCGTGCCCAGGGCCAGACCATCGTCGGGGTCACGCTCGGTGCCGAGCTGCTCGGCGTGATCGCCTTTGCAGACGAGTTGCGCCCGGACGCACGCGCGGCGGTTTCGGACCTGAAGGCGCTCGGACTGCGCCCGGTCATTCTCACCGGTGACAGCACAGCAGCGGCAGCCCGAATCGCGGATGCGCTGCGCATCGAAGCGAGGGCCGAGCTGCTCCCCGCCGCAAAACTGGATCACGTCGCGTCGATGCGCTCCAGCGGAGGCGTTGCGATGGTCGGCGACGGCATCAACGACGCGCCGGCGCTCGCGCGGGCGGATGTGGGGATCGCCATGGGGCGCGGGACGGACATCGCGCTGGAAACCGCCGACGCTGCCCTGCTGCGTGATCGCCTGACCGGCGTCGCGGAGATGGTGCGCCTGTCCCGCGCCGCGCTCGCCAACGTCCGTCAGAACGTAGCATTGGCGATCGGGCTAAAGGGCGCCTTCCTGCTGACGACCGCCTTCGGCGTGACCGGCCTTTGGTTGGCTATCCTGGCTGATACCGGCGCGACGGTGATCGTCACGCTCAACGCGCTGCGCCTGCTTCGCTTCTCCGCGAAGCAGTAGACCGCGATGCGCGCGTCCTTCCTCGGCATGGCGATCGCCGCCGCGATTCTGGCAGCGGACCAGGTGACCAAGCTCGCCATGATCGAATGGCTCGCGGACCACGGTCGCTCGGTTGAGGTGCTGGGCTTCCTCAACCTGCGGCTCGGCTACAACAAGGGCATCAGCTTCGGCTTGCTGAGGGACCTCCTGGGCGAGCGGCCATGGCTCGTGATCGTCATCAATGCGGCGATCGTCTCGGTTCTCCTTGCCTGGATGCTGCGCGCGGAACGCCGCAGCGAAGTGGCGGCCCTGGGATCGATCGTCGGCGGGGCGCTCGGCAACGTGACCGATCGGGTGCGCCAGGGGTCGGTGACTGACTTCATCGACCTGCACGCCTATGGCTGGCACTGGCCGAGCTTCAACCTCGCCGATAGCGCGATCGTCGTCGGCGCGTTCGGCCTGGTCATCTCGTCCTTGATGGCCGGCAGCGCGCCGGACGCTACTGGCAGTCCGGATCGCAGCAACCGACGGAATCGCGGCAACGCGGGCTCCCTAGGCTCGGAATCGACCAAGACCCTTGAGGCAGATCGATGACCATCATCGCGCGGCGACGCCTGCTTGCCCTGTCCGCCTTCGCGCTGACAACGGCCTACCCGTTCCTTGCACGAAGCCAGGCGCCCCAGGCGTTCGAGATCGGCATCGGCAGCGCAAGCGCTCCGCTTACCGTGGTCAAGTACCATTCCCTGTCGTGCGGCGTATGCCAACGCTTCGCCGTCGAGGTGATGCCCCGAATCAAGGCTGACTACGTCGAGAAGGGCCTGCTGCGCTTCGTCTACAGGGATTTCCCGCTGGACCGCGTGGCGCTCGATGCACACGCCCTCGCCCGATGCGCGGGACCGGAGCGGGCGGCGGCGTTCATAGCGGTGCTCTACCGCGAGAAGGAATCTTGGGCGCACGCAAGCGACCCACTGCCTGTCCTGGAGAGCGTCGGGCTCGTCGGCGGTGTGTCGAGGCAGATGTTCGCCAAGTGCCGCTCCGACGAGACGCTCGTCAATGCGATCCTGCAGCAGCGCCTCGACGCGGCGCGCGTTCATAGCGTCGACAGCACCCCCACCTTCGTCATCGGCGACAAGGTCCACGTGGGCTTCTTGTCCTACGAAGAGTTCGCCAAGGCCGTCGATGCGAAGCTCCCTCGCCGCTAGCGGGCGAGTGGACGCGCCGAAGCAGGGCCCGAACCGGGCGCGCCGCTAGGACGTGATCTCAGACGAGAGACAGCATGCTGCTGAGGACGATCCGCCATGTCGCTTGGGCATTCGCCGCGATCGGGACGCTTTGGCTTGCTCTCGCCTTCGTCTATCGCGCGCAGGTCCCCTCGCAACAGACGATCCCGGCCAACCTTGGGCGCATCGGCGGTCCCTTCGTGATGATCGACCACCGCGGCCGCGCCTTCACCGATCGCGATCTCGCCGGCCGCCCCGCGATGCTCTTCTTCGGCTTCACGCACTGTCCCGACGTCTGCCCGAGCGCGCTGGCGTCCATGACCGAGCAGCTTGCGGCGCTCGGCGAGCGCGGGAACGAGATCCTCCCCGTCTTCGTCAGCGTCGACCCGGAGCGCGACACGCCTGAGCTGCTGCGGGACTACCTCGCGGGCTTCGATCCGCGGATCGTCGGCCTGACCGGCTCGTCGCAGCAGGTCGCGGACATGGCACGCGCTTACAAGGCCTACTATCGGAAGGTGCAGCTGAAGGACGGCCACTACGTCATGGACCATACTGCCGGAGTCCTGCTGGTCGATCGTCGCGGCAATTTCAGAGGCACGCTCGACCCTCACGAGCCGCTTGCTACGCGAATCGAGAAGCTGAGGGCGCTCGCAGGTACCGGGTGAGCACCGCGCGAACGGGAGGGATTCATGGCCAGCTCGCTGCGGCCCGAAGGGCCAGAGCCAATCGCTAGGCGCCGCCTCCTGATCGGCGGCGCAGGGTTGGCGCTTGCCGCCGCTGCATCGCCCGTCGGGGTCGCGGCTCAAGGCTCGGCGCGCGCACTGAAAGCCGCGGTCGGCCGGGTCCCGATGGTAGGCGACGGCCGACCTGAGACTGCTGTCTGGTGCTACGACGGCGCCGTGCCGGGACCGGAGCTTCGCTTCAAGCAGGGAGACCGGGTCAGGATCGAGGTCGAGAACGACCTCGATGACGACACGACCGTGCATTGGCACGGCCTTCGCGTCCCGAACGCGATGGACGGCGTGCCCCACTTGACGCAGCTGCCGATCCGGCCGGGCGGGCGCTTCGTCTACGAGTTCGATGCGCTCGATGCCGGGACCTTCTGGTACCACCCGCATCATCGAAGCTTCGCGCAGATCGGCCGGGGGCTGGCGGGCGCCTTGGTGGTCGAGGAGCGCATGGCGCCGCCGGTCGACCGCGACGTGACCTGGGTGCTGTCGGACTGGCGTCTCGGGCCGGATGCGCAGCATGTCGAGGATTTCGGGGACATGCACGATGTCAGCCATGCCGGCCGCCTCGGCAACACGGTGACGGTCAACGGCCGGGTGTCCGAGGAGTTTGCGGTCCGCGCCGGCGAGCGGCTCCGGCTGCGGCTCGTGAACGCAGCCAATGCGCGCATCTTCGGGCTGCGCTTCGGCGGGCATGCGCCGCACGTTGTCGCGATCGACGGCCAGCCGGTCGAGCCTCATCGCCCCGACGGAGGCGTCATCGTCGTCGCTCCCGGCATGCGGACGGACCTGATCGTCGACCTGGGAGGGAATCCGGGGACGCGGCATCCTGTCCTCGATGCGTTCGACAGGAGGCGCGACCCGTATCGCGTGGTCGATCTCGCCTACTCGCACGACCTGTCTTTGCGCGACCGACCGCCGGGCCCGGTCGCGCCTTTGCCGGCCAACCCTCTGGCGGAGCCGACTCTAGCCGGCGCCGAGCGGCATGAGATCGTCCTCGGGGGAGGCATGATGGGCCGCCGAAACCATGGGATGGTGCGCGGCCAGCGCATGGACATGCGCCAGATGATGCACAACGGCTTGGCCTGGACGATCAACGGCGTCGCTGCTGTCGGGCACATGCACGAGCCGATGCTTTCGCTCCGGCTCGGCCAAGCGTACGTGCTGGCGATGCGCAACGACACCGCCTGGCATCACCCCATGCACCTGCACGGCCACGCCTTCCGGGTTCTCGCTCGCAACGGCAAGGCTGCACCGCGGCGCGAATGGCAGGACACAGTCCTCATCGGACCCGGGGAGACCGCCGACGTGGCTTTCGTCGCCGACAACCCGGGGAACTGGATGTTCCACTGCCATATCCTCGAGCATCAGCTCGGCGGCATGATGGGCGTCGTGCGGGTCGCCTGAGGAGGCCGCAATGGACAGGTCCAAGCGCACCGAGTTGCCGCTCGGCGCCGATGCCGCCGAGTGTCTCCCGATCCTGGCCCGATCGATGCGCGGATCGATCGCCAGAGCGACGCGCGCCGCGTCGGACGCTTGGCGCATCGCCACCTACCTTCTTGTAGCGCTGGCCGTGGTCGCCGGGCATCGAGCGATGGCGCCGATTGAGCATGGGAGCTGGGAAGCGGTCACGGCCGCCGGCCTATCGGCGACGCTGCTTGTCGCGGCCGGCGTTGCCTCGGGACTGATCTTGAGGAGGCGCTTCCTTGCGGGCAGGCTGAGCCGGATCGAGGGAGACCACGCGGACATCGTCAGCCAGCTTCGCGACCAAGCGTGAGACCCGGCCGCCGGCCGGCGCTTCACGACGATGCCGGATCCGAGGCAATGCAGTCCTGCAAGGAGCCAGGCGTCAACCGAGCCGAAGATGGCTATCGCGACCGGCGTGCTTGCGCTGAACATTGCCGCCGCGGCGAGAGCATTCAGTGCCCCGAACGACAGCTTCCCTTCCACCCGGCCCACCTCCCACCGACGCTCAACTGCGATCGAGCGCCATTGCGACGACGGGGGCAGCACGCAGCGCAACTCCAAGGCGAGTGGCATGTCCCAGCGCCTCGTCTGCCCAGGACGCAGCGCATTCCTGCGCGTCAGCGGCGAAGCCACTCGCGCGCGCGCCGGCCACCTTCCTGCCGGCTCGACTGCGGCAAGCGCCCGTAGAGCGCCAGCAGATCCTGTTCGATGTCGCCGTCGTCGAGCGCCTCGGCGAGAAGCAGCCATTTGAGGGCCTCGATCAGGTCCTCGTCGGTCCGCGATTCCTCGGCGAGCAGCGAGCCGATCGTGTGCATCGCTTCCGGCACGCCTTCCCGCGCGGCTTGGGTCAGCAGGACTACGGCCTTGTCGCGGTCGCGCGCGACTCCGAGCCCGTCGTCGTACATGGCCCCAAGGTTGAATGCCGCCGGCCCATGCCCGCGGTGCGCCGCCGCCTCAAACCATCGGGCAGCCTCCGCATAGTCCCGGTCGGCACCCGTGCCCTGATAGTAGGCGACCGCCAGATCGTACATGGCAGGCAGGTATGACTGAGCCGCCGCCCGCTTGAGCCAGCGAACGCCTTCCTCCGGGTCGCTCTCGCGCGCGGAGCTTTCGACCAGCCGCATCCCGAACTTGTGCTGAGCGGCTGCGTCGCCGGCCTCCGCCGCTGCGCGCAGCGTCGCCATCTCTTCGGAGCTCGCCCGCTGCGGCACCAGATCGCCGGCGTGGACCGCGCCAAGCGATGCGGGTGCCACGACGAGAAAGGCAGTGATCGCGACCTGGGCAGGCGTCATTTCCGCGCTCCCTTGCTCTAGTCCGGCCGCGCATCACCTGTTCGCGATACTAAGCGAAGTAGGATCGGCGCGGTAGGTGCGCGGGCGGCGGTAGCTCGCCAGCCCGAGGTCAAGGAATCGTATCATCCGCTTTGCACCTAGCGGTTCCCAATCGAACAGAGCCATTGCAACTGCCATCGGTCCCACGCCGACGCCGCCTCCCGTTCAGTCGGCTGCAAGATCTGGCCCCTTGGCCAATGATTGCCTCTCCATGATCAACCGGAAGCGTGCCCGCGCTGCCGTTCCTCCTGAGGAAATCACCCCAACCGGCGGAAGGAGCGCCATTGCCGGTGCGCGCGGGAGGAGGCCAGCCGCGGTCGGACGCAAGGCCAATCGCAGCCTCGGATCCGAGGCCGCGCAGGAGTGCAGTGCGCACCACACCACGCTCAGGAGCAGCTTTGGAACGTCAGTCCTCTCGGTCGGCAGCTATCCGCCTCGCGGGCTTGCCAGCCGCGCATGCGACCGAGCCAGCTCCGCACCCTTGACCAGAGCGTAGATCGCCGGGATCACCGCAAGCGTCAGCAGGGTCGAGCTGACCATGCCGCCGATCATCGGCACGGCGATGCGCTGCATCACCTCGGAGCCCGTGCCGGTGCTCCAGAGGATGGGCAGCAAGCCGGCCATGATGGCGGTGACCGTCATCATCTTCGGCCGCACGCGCTCGACCGCTCCCTCCATGATCGCGGCGTCGAGGTCGGCCTGGCCGGGCGCGTGGCCAGCCGCGGCGCAGCGCACCTGCGCGTCGCGCCAGGCGTGGTCGAGATAGACCAGCATGACGACGCCGGTCTCGGCGGCGACGCCGGCCAGCGCGATGAAGCCGACTGCAACCGCCACGCTCATGTTGAACCCCAGCCAATCCATCAGCCAGAGGCCGCCGACCAAGGCGAAGGGCAGCGACAGCATGACGATCAGTGTCTCCGGCAAGCGGCGGAAATTGAGGTAGAGCAGCACGAGGACGATCAGCAGCGTGACGGGCACGACGACGGCGAGCCTCGCTTTGGCGCGCTCCAGGGATTCGAATTGCCCGGACCACTCGACATAGGTGCCGGACGGGAGCGCGACCTGCGCCGCGACGGCGCGCCGCGCCTCCTCGACGTAGCCGCCGAGGTCGCGGCCGCGCAAATCGACGAATATGTAGACGGCGAGCCGGGCGTTCTCCGTCCGGATCGTGGCCGGCCCCTGAGCCAGCCGCACGGACGCGAGCTGGCCCAGCGGGATCATGGCGCCGCCGGGCGCGTCGACGAGCACCTGCGTGGCGATCGCCTGCGGATCGGAGCGCAGGTCGCGCGGGTAGCGGACGTTGACCGTGAAGCGCTCGCGTCCTTCGACTGTGGTGGTGACGGCCTCGCCGCCGATGGCGCCGCGCACCGCCTCCTGGAAAGCCTCGATCGTGACGCCGAGGCGCGCCAAGGCCGGGCGATCCGGCTCGATGTCCAAGTAGTAGCCGCCGATCACGCGCTCGGCGAATGCGCTGGATGTGCCTGGGACGGTCCGGACCGCGGCCTCCACTGCACGCGCCAGGCGCTCCATTTCCGCCAGGTCGCGGCCGTACAGCTTGATGCCGACCGGCGTGCGGATGCCGGTCGCCAGCATGTCGGTGCGCGCCTTGATCGGCATGGTCCAGGCGTTGCTGACGCCGGGAAGTCGCAGCGCAGCGTCCATCTCGCCGATCAGCGTGTCGATGGTCATGCCCCGGCGCCACTCGCCCGCAGGCTTCAGGTTGATTACGGTCTCGAACATCTCCGTCGGCGCGGGATCGGTCGCCGTGGCGGCGCGTCCGGCCTTGCCGTAGACCGAGGCGACTTCCGGGAACGACTTGATGATCTTGCCTTGAGTCTGCAGGAGCTCCGCCGCCTTGGTGACCGACAGCCCAGGCAGCGTCACTGGCATGTAGAGCAGGGTTCCCTCGTTCAGAGTCGGCATGAACTCCGTCCCGAGGCGCTGAAGCGGGACGAGCGCGCCCGCCAGCACTGCGACCGCCAGGAGGATCGTCGCGATCTTGGCGCGCAGCACGAGAGTGATGACCGGGCGGTAGAGCCAGATGAGCGCACGGTTCAAGGGATTGCGCCGCTCCGGCAGGATGCGTCCGCGCACGAGCAGCAGCATGAGCACCGGCACGAGCGTGACCGAGAGCAGCGCGGCGCCTGCCATGGCGAAGCTCTTGGTGAAGGCCAGCGGCTTGAACATCCGGCCTTCCTGCGACTCCAGGGCGAAGATCGGCAGGAACGATACCGTGATGATCAGCAGGCTGAAGAACAGCGCCGGACCGACCTCGCAGGCCGCCTTGACCAGGACCTTGGCCCGCGGCTCGCCCGGCGCCGCGCGCTCCAGCCGCTTGTGCGCGTTCTCGACCATGACGATCGCGGCGTCGACCATGGCGCCCATGGCGATGGCGATGCCGCCGAGGCTCATGATGTTGGACGACATGCCGAGCGCGTCCATCAGCAGGATCGCGCCGAGGACGCCCACCGGCAGCATCAGGATCGCAACCAGCGCGCTGCGCAGGTGAAGCAGGAAGACGACGCAGACGAGCGCCACGACCAGGCTCTCTTCGACCAGCGTCGCCGCCAGCGTGGCGACGGCGCGGCCGATCAGCTCCGACCGGTCGTAGACCGCCTCGATCGCGACGCCCTCGGGCAGGCTCGAGGCGATCTCCGCCAGGCGCGCGCGCGCGCCCTTGATGACATCGAGCGCGTTCTGTCCGAAGCGCTGCAGGACGATGCCGCCGGCCGCCTCGCCCTCGCCGTTCAGCTCAGCGATGCCGCGCCGCTCGTCCGGCCCGACCTCGACCCGCGCCACGTCGCGCAGCAGCACCGGCGCGCCGCGCTCCGCCTTGAGCACAATCTGCTCGATGTCGGCGATGCCGCGCAGATAGCCGCGGCCGCGCACGACGAACTCGGTCTCCGCCAGCTCGACGACACGCCCGCCGACGTCCGTGTTGCTAGCACGGATCGCCTGCGTCACGCGGCCGAACGGGATGCCGTAGGCCTGCAGCCGGCGCGGATCGACCACCACCTGGTACTGCTTGACGAAGCCGCCGATGCTGGCGACCTCGGCGACGCCCTCGGACTTGGCCAGCGCATAGCGGACGTGCCAATCCTGGATCGTGCGCAGCTCCGCCAGCGACCGCTGCGCGCCGGTCACGACGTACTGGTACACCCAGCCGACGCCGGTGGCGTCGGGGCCGAGCGCCGGCACGGCCCCCGCCGGCAAGCGGCGCGCGGCGACGTTCAGGTACTCCAGCACGCGCGAGCGCGCCCAGTAGATGTCGGTGCCGTCGGCGAAGATGACGTAGACGAAGCTGACGCCGAAGAATGAGAAGCCGCGCACGACCTTCGACTTCGGCACGGAGAGCAAGGCCGTCGCCAGCGGGTAGGTGACTTGGTCCTCGACCACCTGCGGCGCCTGGCCCGGGAACTCCGTGTAGACGATCACCTGGACGTCGGAGAGGTCGGGGATGGCGTCGAGCGGTATGCGGGTCACGGCGAGAGCGCCGGCACCGACGACGAAGGCGGTCGCCAGCAGGACGAGGAAGCGGTTGGCAGCCGACCAGCGGATCAGGGCGGCGATCATGGGCGCCGCTCCGCTCGCGCTGGGTCGTGCCCGGCCTTGTCCTGCGGCGCGCCGGCGACGAAGCTGCCGAGCGCTGCTTTCAGGTTGCTCTCGGCGTCGATAAGGAAGGTGGCGCTGACGACGACGCTCTCGCCCTCGGCGACGCCGTCCAGGATCTCGACATGCTCGGCCGAACGCGCGCCGAGCGCGACCGCACGCGGCTCGAAGCGTCCCTCGCCGCGCTCGACCAGGACGGCCTGGCGCGTGCCGCTGTCGAGCACGGCCGACACCGGCACGGTCACGCCGCCCTTGCCGACAGGCGCGGACAGGGCGACGGTCGCGAACATGTCGAGCTTCAGCTGGCCTTCAGGATTCGCGACCTCGATGCGCAGCCGCCCGGTGCGCGTGGCCGGGTCGATGTCGGGATAGACGAAGCCGACGCGCCCGTCGAAAGTCCGGCCCGGATAGGCGGCGACCTGCACCTGCGCGCTTTGGCCCGCGGCCACGATGCCTAGGTCCTGCTCGAAGACGTCGGCGACGACCCAGACATGAGCGAGGTCGACGATGCGATAGAGCGGTTCGCCCGGGGCAAAGCGCATGCCGAGCACCGCCATCTTCTCGATCACCGTGCCCTCGCGCAGCGCCCGCAACACGACGACGCCGGCCGCCGCGTCGTCGCGCAGCACCTCGCGCGCCTGCTCGTCCGAAAGGCCGAGCAACTTGAGGCGCGCGATCGCGCTGGCGGCGGCGCCGGGCGTCTGCGCGGCGGCGCCGCTGCGGCTGGCGAGGCCGAGTTGGGCGAGCGCCCTGGTCACGTCCGGGCTGTAGACCTCCATCAGGGTCTCGCCGCGCCGGACCGCCTGCCCGGTCGTGCCGACCGCCAGGCGCTCGATCCAGCCCTCGAAGCGCGTGGTGACGACCAGCTCGCGGCGCTCGTCGATCCGCACTGTCCCTGTCGCCCGGATCGTCCGCGCGAGCGCGCGCCGCGCCGCCGTCTCGGTGCGCACGCCCAGGCGCTGCACCTTGTCCAAGCTGACCCTGACCTCCCCGGCGCCCTCCGGCTCGTCGCCTTCGTACACGGCGATATAGTCCATCCCCATCCAGTCCTTCTTCGGGACCGGTGACGTGTCCGGCAGGCCCATCGGGTTGCGGTAGTAGAGGATGCGACGCTGCCCGGCCCCGCTTCCTGATGCCGCTGCCTGGCGCGTCTTTGCGTCGGCGGCACCCGTGCTCGCCTCTTCGCTCTCGTGGACCGGAATGTAAGGACGACCATCCTCCGCACGCGCTGGATCGGCGGCGTAGAGAGGCAAGCCGTCGGGATGCCGGTAGTAGATGATCGGCCCAGCGGGCACCGCCGCAGGCGCGGAGGGCCCCATGGTCGCGCGCGGCGGTTGGCCAGCGCCGGAGCGTCCGAGGAGATAGCCTCCGCCGGCAGCGGCCAGCAACGCGGCCGGGACCAGCCACCAGGCCAGCCGGCTCATTGCTGGCCCCTGAAGACGATCTCGCTCCGGACCGTCCCGGTCTCGCCTTGCACCTTGGCGCCGAGCGAAAGCCGCCATTTGCCGTCCATCGTCAGCTTGGCCTTGAAGCGGTAGGTGCCAGGCTCGCTCGACGGGAGCTGCTCCACCGGCACCGTCATGGCCGCCATGTCGTCCGGCGCCATGTCCAGGCGCCTGGCGAAGATCACGGCGTCGGGCACAGGCGAGCCATCTGCCTTGCGCACGAGTTGCACGACCAGGACGATGCCGCCGCCGGCTGGGCTTTCGCTGCCGACCAGCTTGAACTCGAAGTCCTTGATGTCAGCGCCGGCCGGTCGAAGGCATGTCGCGGACAGCAAGATGACGAAGGCCGCACCGATGGCGGCCGCGAACTTGTTCACCGACATAACTGCTGCTCCTAGAATCCCGGGCGCGTCGCCATGCTTCCGATGTGCGACGGCAGGAGAGAGCTGCGCCCGGCTTGCGGGCGCCGCACGATCTCAAGCTGCATGGCGTGCGATGTCACGCCGATGCATGCCGGCGAAGTCCGCCGGACGCGGCTTAGGCTCGCGGAGGTCGAGGCGGCGGCGCTGGCCCGAGGCCGCCGTCGAGCTTGTCCGATGCCAATCGGACAAGCCCCGCGGGCGTCGTCGGCCCATGCAACGAGGCAACGTCAGACCGGGCAGCATCAGCGCATTTGACGAAGCAGATCGCCTTGAAGGCGCAGGACTGCTTGCACGGCGCTTTCTGCTCGTCGGCGCAGCACTCCATCCCCTGCACAGTGTTGCCAGCACAGGGCGCCGGCAGCGTTGACGGCGCCGTTCTCGCACCCGCATACGGGGCGAGGCAGAGCGCAGCGACCACGCAGCATGCAAGCAGGCGGGAACGGGTCATCTGTCGCAGCATCGTCATTTCGTCGCATGATCCGGCGGGCGCCGCAAGCGCTGGGCATGCGCTGGAAGCCGGTGTCGCGGAGCGCAGCCGGCCTCGTCCTCTGCTTGGTCATCGTGCTCGGCGCTTGCACAGCGCTCGCCCTGGTCGCGCTGCCGGCCTTTCTGCTGCGCTGCGCGGTCGCTGGCGCCGGGAGGCCGGTTCAGGCGGCAAGCGCTGTCGACATCGCCGCGACGGGGGGGGCGCGGGCCTCGCCGGCGTCTGGCAGCATCGTCACCATGCCGCTCCCGCTGCCGCTTGGCGCCCTGCAAGCCCTCGGCGCCGCCTTGGCCTTCGGGCTGAGCACGCCGGTCGCCACGTCCACGACGAGCACCACGCTCACGCGCACGGCGCTGAGAATCCTCCCGGCGAGCCGCACGCGCATTGGCACGAGCACGGGCGCCACCTGCATCGGCACCAGCACTTCCCCGACCTGCATCACCGCCACGGGCACTGACGCG
The DNA here is from genome assembly GCA_016793965.1 of Alphaproteobacteria bacterium. Taxonomy (GTDB): domain Bacteria; phylum Pseudomonadota; class Alphaproteobacteria; order JAEULF01; family JAEULF01; genus JAEULF01. The sequence continues at coordinate 33,847 of JAEULF010000187.1, forward strand.
CCGGCCCGGGGGCCGGACGTCAGAGGAACTTCGCGATCTCATCGTTCAAGAGCCGCGCGCAAACTTCGGCCGGAGGCAGCCCCTCCGCGAGCAGGACCGACCGGGACAGGCCATGCACTTCCTGCTCAGATGGATCCCAATCGACCCATTCCGGCTCCGGGCAGACCAGTCAGCTTTGCGGGCCGGACCGCCCGACGACAGCCCGTCCGGCCTCGATCAAGTAGCCGCAGTCAGGCTCCAGGCTCGATGCCTCGATGTCAACGCTGGCGGTGCTCATGGTGACTTCTGGGCGGCGCTTGATCATGGAGATGTAAGAATGCTCACTTCGCGGCGCGACCGCGAAGCGCGCGGCGAGAAGTCGGGCCTCCGGCACGGTTCCCGGCATCCCTATCCGATTCCAGCACGACGTCGGCTCGGTGGCGTCCATGGAACATACCTCGCGTACTCTTCGCTGAGCTTGGCGACCCCCTCGATGCGGGCGCGATACGCGATCGCGCGCAGGCGCTTGACCACTTCGCCGGTCAGCCCTTCCGTCTCGGCATGCAGCCGCTGGATGAAGTTCGGACTCTCGAAGAGCTCGCTGTCCTCCGGGAACCACGTCATCCAGACGCACCCGGCGAACCGAGCGAAGCTCTCGTTCGGCTCCCAGAGCGGCATCTCGAGGACGTCGAAGCGGTTGCCGAGCTGTTGGTCGGTCTGGAGGGCCCGCGTCGCCTCGCGCAGGCCGAAGACGACGACCGGTATCTGGGTCTCGTTGATCAGGTCCTTGAGGACTCCGAGGAAAGCGGTCTGAGCGCCGGCCGAGCCGGTCAGCATTTGGTGGAACTCGTCGATCAGGATGAGCCTGGTGCCGGTTCGGCGGAGGAGGTGCACGAGCTGGTTCTGGAGCGCGGTTGCGTCACGCGAGCTCACCGGCTGCGCACCAAGCTCCTCGATCATTCGGAGCAGCATCAGCCGGCGATCCGAGCCCGGAGGAGCGAAGAACCTGATGACCGGTATGACCGCCATCTCGCCGTCGCCTGGGCCGACGCTCGCTTCCTGCACGGCCTTGAAGCGCATAGCGATCTGCGTCTTGCCGTGGTTGGTCGGCGCCTCGATCATGAGGCAGGCAGGCCGGGAGACGATCGGGCTGTTCGCCAGCCGTCGCATGCGTGCAAAGGCTCGCTCCGCGGCGCTGTACGGCACCCAGAACTCCGCATCGATCGATGGATCGAAGATGCCTGCGCCCGGCGTCAGCGGCAGCTCCAGAGACGGAGGTGGCATCGTGGTTGATTGCTTGGCCGCCCTGATGCGATCAGCCATCACCACACCTCCGGCTTGACGGGTGCTTTGAAGTCGATCTTCCACCGCTTCTCGGTCGCCGGGTCGCTCGGCGCGGCAGTCGCGCCAGCGGCAGGCTTGAACGGAACGACGTTCTCGGCGCCGGCAGGTGCGGCCAAGCCGGCGTCATGCTCGTCGGGCGGTCGTGCGACAGCGGCGGCCAGGCGCTCTTTGTGATCGCGACGGCGTTCCTGCTCGCGCCTGGCCTTGCGCGTGTGCTGGCGCGCCTGCTCGACGGTGGCCAGCATCCGCTCGCGCGCCATCAGGATCTGCTCGCCGGTATCGTCCGGCAGCTTGTGCTCCTTCGCGAAACGCTGGGCAGCCTTCCATTCCCACAGGCTGATCGACGGCCGGCCCAGATGAACCCAGTCGACGTCGAGATAGGTGCCCATCTTGTTGTCGAGGAAGTAGATCCGGCTGATGTCTCGGGGATCGCGCCGCACCGTGAATTGCTCGGTTCTCCGGCCCTTCTTGGCGCCGATCAACGGCCGCAGCGCGTGCGCGTGGTAGCGGATCTTGTCCCACTCGACCCCGTGCCGCTGCACCGAGCGCTTGGCGAGAGGCAGGAAGGTGATCCGCAAATGACGTTCGTCGAACGCTGCCCGCGTGGCGCCGGTGCCAAGCTTGCCGTCGCCCCCTTCGATCCCCTTCGTCCAGCGCGCGAGCGGGCTCGTGCCGATTCCGTTATGCAGGCGACGGTGGTAGACGTTGACCACCCACTCCGTGAAGTAGCGCTCGAGTTCGCGCAAGGTCATGCATGCCGTCGCATCGGGATCGTTCTCTCCGCGCTCGGCGACATTGGAAAACGTGGCCCCCGGGATCTCCCGCAAGCATCCGTTGATCGTGCCGATGAGCCGCTCGATGTGCCCGCCGTACTTGGGAGCCTTGACGGGCCGGTAGTCGAGCTCGATGCCGAACTCGACGCAGGCGTCCTGCAGCGCCATTCCGTGGAACTCGCGGGCATTGTCGCAGTGGATCACCGCCGGGAGGCCCGACACCGGCCATTCGCCCTCGACGCCGACTCGCAGCAGCCAGGGACCCTTCGGCAGGAACGCCTGCTGCAGGCAGAGCCCGACGGTCAACGCGCTCGGATCGTCGAGCGATATGCAATAGCCGGCGATGACGCGGCTGTAGACGTCGATCGCAACGGTGAGCGACGGCCGGCCGATCGGCTTGCGGTCCTGCTCGGAGACAAGAATGACGTCGAGCTTGGTGTGGTCGATCTGCACGAGGTCGAAGGGATGATCGGCGCCGGGAATCGAGCCGATGACCGGTTCGTGCTTGTCGCTCGCTGCCTTCGCGCCGTGCCGACGCCTGACGAGCATCTCGCGGTCGACCGCCCGGATGCGGTTGCGGATGGTGTTGGCGTGCGGCTTAGGCAGGTGGGCCTTGCGGCAGTAGCGGTAGACCTCTTCGATCGTCCGTGCCTTCTTGGGCCGCGCCTTGGTCAGGTGGAAGCTCTCGATGACGATCTTGATCGCGGCCTCGACGCGCGGATCGAGGCGCGCTCCGGCCTTGCGACCGCGCGGCTTCGGGGCGAGGGCGACCCGGCTTCCACCGCCGCGGAGGCGCCCCAGCCAGCGATAGATGGTCGCGACGGAGACCCCGTGTTGGCGCGCGGTCGCTGAGGCCACGGCCTGCGTGACCTTGGGGAGCTTCATGAGCGGCGCGATCGCCGCCAAGCGCCGTTCGGCGGCGGCGCGCGCACGCGGCGAGAACGCCTCGAACGGCCGCTTGCCCGTCTTGTCGGCGGCCTGCGCCGGCGCCAACGCCGGTCTTGCTTGACGTCGCCTAGATCCCATGGGGAGTTCTCCCGGTTCGCAACGAGATGAGCGCGTCCGGCGTCAATGGCTGGTCGAGATCGGCAGCCAAGAGCCCCCGCGCGAGCGCGGTCCAGAGGTCCGGCGTTGCCGCCAACCGATCCGACGTATCGGGCCAGGCCGCGCGCAGCAGATCGTCCACCGCCATGCCAGGTGCCGGCTGCGCCAGCGCCAGGATCCGCGCCGCACGCCCAGGATCGAGCTGGCGCCAGCGGAAGCGGTGCAGCCAGCGCGCGTTCTCCAAGCGCGGTGTGCGGATCTCGCGGCAGGAAACGACCCGGAAGATCGCGCCGATTGAGCGTGCGTGATCTTGCGCCGCGGCAATCGCCGCCGCTCTCTCCCGGCACCATTTGGCAAGGCGTGCCTCGGGCTTGACCTCGACGAGCTCGGGGGATCGGTCCCCGGCCACCCACGTGGTCAGGAAGTCCGGCACGTAGCTCCTGCGGCGGCCCCCATCGTCATGCCATTCAATCCGGCAGGGCTGCGCCTCGATCGAACGCAGCATCGGATCGAGCAGGGTCAGGAGGACGAAGTCGCGCTCGAGAGTGGATTCGACGGCGATCGCCGTGCCTGGACGGACGACAATGCGGGCGGACACGGATCCGCGAGATGGCGTGACGCGCCGCACACTCATGTATGCCTACGACTCCTGTCTGTGATCGTTTCTTGTTCTCCAGTACCGTTAATGACACTTTTTGGCGAAATCGTGGCATCGAGCAGGGCGGACCTGAGCGCGCGGTCGACCCAGACGCCCAGGTTCATCCCAGCCCGATGCGCAGCGGTGCGGGCGGCGGCGCGCACCTCCGGCGCGACCCCCTGGAGCTTCCAATGCCGGTGGGTTCCCCAAGCGATCGCAGTCCGCGCCGGTGCCGTCAGGTGTCCCCGACCGTCCAGGCTGCGACCGACGAGTGTGCGGAGAGCCGCGAGCGTGGGGCGGATGCCGGCGGCTTCCAAATGCGCTCGTGCCGCGACGACCTCGCCGTCGTCGGTCACCGTCTCCGCGTCGAACAGGTTCCATCGGATCGCGTGGTGCAGGGCATAGGGCAGGCGCCGGCCGTGCTTGTCGATCAGGCCGGCATGGACACCGACCTGCCTGCAGGCGCCGACGAACCGCCTCGGCCAATCGGTCATCATCCAGCTCGCAAGCTCCAGCAGCGACGCGCGCCCCGACGGCTCCAGCGCCCTGAAGTCGCGGATCGGCGGCAGGCGATCGATGGCGTGCGTCGCGCATTGCGCGACATCTGCCAGATGGGTGCGGAGCGGGCGCGCTTGCGGCCCGACGCAGAACAGGCGGACCAGCCGCTCGAGGATCTCGAACCAGGCGAGCGACAGGATCGGTCCGTGGCCATCGAGCATCGACCAGAGGTCGCTCGCGTTGCAGAGCATCCGCGACTGCAGTTCGATGACCTGGCGCGATGCGCGCTCCGGACGGACCGAGCGCAAGTCGTCGCCGCAACGGGCGCAGTCGACGAACAAGCGCTTCGTCCCCCGTCGCATCGGAAGGAGCTGGAACCCGCAGCTCGGGCAGCGGTTGATCAGGTGGACCGCGTGGTCCGCACATGCCGTCACGAAACTGAGCCGCCAGGAGAGTCGAAGATGCGGTGTGCGATCCTCATCGAGGCAATGCCGGCAGACCTGCTGACCGAAGCCGCCCTCGGAGTTGGATGCGGCTCCGGACGGCGGAAGCCAACCAAGCTTTGTGCGGCCGTCATCCCTCTCGAAGACCGTGCCCGCCCACCGGGCGAAGGTCGCGTTGCGCAGGTCCGGCGCTGCTCGCCCGGTCTTGGCCGCGAGGCGCTCGATCAGCGCTCCCGGCGCTGCGCGGTCGAGGTCGTAGAGGCCAAGGTGATGCCTCGGGAACAGCGCCCGCATTAGCTCCTGCGGCAAGAGGCCGTTCATCTCGGCGACACGCGCGAACCAGGAACTGAAGCTCTCGTCTTGCTGCAGCATCGGGCGGCCAGGCCAGAGGCGCTCCGGTTGGTGCTCCGCGCGCAATCCGGGTACTCTCATGGGGATGTATACACATAAAACCGGCAAGATTGCCGGCGCGGCATATGTGCAGCAGTCCATGAAGAGATCCCTAACGCCCGATGTCTGCCGCGCAGCCCGCAGCCTCCTCGGCTGGTCGCGGGAGACGCTGGCCGAGAGATCCAGCGTCGCCGAACGCACGATCATCGACTTCGAGCGGGAGGCCCGGCGACCGCTGCCGCGCACGCTCAGGGATCTGGAAGAAGCGATCGCGGCCGCAGGCGTCGATCTGATCGTCGACGGAGGCAAGACAGTGGGCTTGCGCTGGCGGCCAGGTTGAAGCGCGCGAGCTCAATGGCGCGACGAACTGCCAAGACAGCGACGCGCTTGACCAGTCCACGCGGATGCACGCAACTGCTGCACGAACGCCCGCGGAGAGGGCTGGGTGCAGGTAGCGCCCGCGCTCCGCACCTGACCGTCCTGCGAGCAATCGATCCTCGAAGGGCGATCTTCGAAACCGAGCGCGTACGGCTCGAGGCGACGGCGACTGGACGCACGCGTTCTGCGATCTCGTGGCAGCCGTCACATTGCCGCCAGCGTCGGGCTGATCATCAGCGAACGACCGACCGATGTCCTCACATCAAAATCTGAGAGTCGCGCAACCGGCTGATTCAGCGCCAGCATCTGCGGTTCGGGCGGTGCAATCTGCTCGCAGCAATTGATGGCAAGTGACTCATCTGCAATCGGAATTCGTCGCGACTCGGAGGACCGCCGAGTCGGCCCTTGAGAATCCTGGGCCCGCACTCTCAATCTGAGATGTGCACTCTCATTTATTCGTGGAAATGACATGCGCCCAACGGTGATCCCGGCAGCCCGGTGTCGTGGTTGGGGGACTAGGATTCGAACCTAGACTGGCGGAGTCAGAGTCCGCTGTCCTACCGTTAGACGATCCCCCAGCAGCCCCGCACAGCATGGCCGGGGCGACGGAGCCGGGACTATGGTGACGCGTCCGGCTGTCGTCAAGTCTAGGCGGACAGCCTTGAAGCAGGGTTAAGCGCCATGTTCTGGCGCTCAGGCTGCTCGCGCGCGGCGTGCCTTCTCGCCCATGGCGCATGCCGTCAGGAAAGCTTGCACGCTGGCCTCGACATTGGCCTTGCCCTGCCCAGCGATGTCATACGCCGTGCCGTGCGCCGGCGTGCAGATCGGGACCGGCAGGCCGCCGAGGACCGTGACGCCCCTCTCGAAGCCCATGAGCTTCATAGCGATCTGGCCCTGGTCGTGGAACATGGTCAGCACCGCGTCGAATTGCCCGGCCTTGGCCCGCAGGAAAACGGTATCGGCGGGGAACGGTCCCTCGACCGCGACGCCCCGCGCCCGTCCCTCTGCCGCGACCGGTGCTAGGACGTCGATCTCCTCACGCCCGAAATTGCCGCCGTCGCCGGCATGCGGATTGAGGGCCGCCATGGCGATCCGCGGCGGGTCGAAGCCGGCCATGCGCATCGCTTGGTCGGCCAGGACCAGGGAGCCCAGCACGCTCTCGCGCGTCAGCAGGCTCGCCACCTTGGCCAGCGGCACATGGGAGGTGACGCGCGCGTTCCATAGGGAGCCGAGAACGTTGAACTCGCTTGCCGGCCCATGGAATCCCAAGACGTCAGCCGCGAAATGGATCTCGTCCTCATACGGATTGCCGGCGAGCTTGAGCGCGGCCTTGTTGAACGGCGTGAATAGCACCGCGTCGACTCGCCCGGCCTTGGCGAGCTCGAGCGCCAGGCGGAAGTTGCTCATGGCGAAACTGCCTCCGGCTGCCGATGCCTCACCCAGCTTGATCGATGCCGGGTCGCAATGGCCGAGGTCGAGCATCACCGGGCGGCCCGGCCCGAGATTGGCCTCGGCCGCCTGGCGCACCACGGGCAGGTCTAGCGTGACCTTGGCCGCTGACTCGCCCGCAGCAAGGATCCGTCTGTCGCCGATGACGAGGATCGCGGCCCCGCCCACGACGTCCTGACGCGCCAGAAGCTTGGCAGCCAACTCGGGGCTGATGCCGCAGGGGTCGCCCATGGCCATGGCGATCCGGACCGGTGCATCGGCGCGGTCGTTGCGTGCCGTCATCTTCATCCTCCCGCAAGCCGCCAGCCAGGCGTGCAAGCTCGACCATGATTCTGAATGTTGCATTCAATCTGAGACACGATAATCTTTCCCTCAAGCAAAGAATCCGACGTCGCGGGCGAGACACCCCTCGCTAGCGGCGCCGGTGGTCGCTTGTCCCCTTTCTGGGGGCAAGAGGCTCGGAAAAGCGCTAAGGGAGGAGATAAAGCCGTGAGGAAGCTTGCCGCAGCCGCGGCGGCGCTGGTCGCCGCCATCGCGTTCGCCGGAACCGCGGACGCGCAGAAAACCCTGCGATACGCCCATGTCGGCGCAGAGGGCGAGGGCCAGACCCGCTTCGCTCTCGAGGTCGCCAAGCGCGTCAAGGACAAGACCGCCGGACGCATCGAGATCCGCGTCTTCCCGAACTCGCAGCTCGGCAACATCAGCGAGATGATCGACGGCGTCCGGATCGGGTCGATCGCCATGGGCCACCACGACTTCGCTTCGTTGGACCGCATCGTGGCGGACGTCTCCGTGTTCAACGCGCCCTTCATCTACCGCGACCCCGGCCATGCCATGCGCGCCACCGCCGAGAGGACCTCGCCGGTCATGCAGGAGATCAACAAGCAGCTGGTCGAGAAGGGCAGCATGCGGATCGTCGGCAACTTCTACCGCGGCGCCCGCCAGCTCTCGGCGAAATTCGCGGTGAAGTCGCCGGCCGACCTCAAGGGCCAGAAGATCCGCGGCGTGCCGCTGAAGCTCTGGAACACGATGATCTCCGGCATGGGCGCCATCCCGACGCCGGTGGAGATCGCCGAGATCATCCCGGCGCTGCAGACGGGCCTCGTCGTCGGCCAGGAGAACCCGCTCAACAACATCATCGCGCGCAAGATGTACGAGGTGCAGTCGCACGTCATGATGACGAGCCACATGGAGAGCGTCCTCTGC
>JAEULF010000380.1 GCA_016793965.1 Alphaproteobacteria bacterium
GCGCTCGTCGGGCGCACGGTCGCCGAGGTCGAGCGCGACCTGATCATCAACACGCTGCAGCACTGCCTGGGCAACCGCACGCATGCCGCGAACATCCTCGGCATCTCGATCCGCACGCTGCGCAACAAGCTGAAGCAGTACACCCAGGAAGGCGTCGCCGTGCCCTTGCCGGGCGAGGGCGAGCGCCCGACCGCCTGACGCCGCGCGCGGCGAACGGCAGATCGAGGAGAGGCCGCTCCCCGCGGCATCGGCCGGGGAGCGGGCAGGTCTTGACGGAACGCTAACCCTTCCCGCGCCACGATCCGGACGCCGGGGAGGGCAGGAAGCGGGGCAGGAGACGGCGCGGCATGGCGGAGACCACGGGCACCGGCACTGAGGTGGCAGCACCCGCCGGCGGCGGCGGCGGCCGGGCGTTGATGGCCCAGGGCGCCGCCCAGGCGCGCGACATGGCGGGGCGCGCCGGCGGGCATATCGCCGCCAGCCGCGACATCATGCTCGCCGTCGGCGTCGTCATCCTGGTCGCCGTGCTGATCCTGCCGATGCCGAAATGGCTGCTCGACGCCAGCCTCTCGGTCTCGATCACCTTCTCCGTCCTGATCCTCATGACGTCGCTTCTCATCCCGAAGCCCGTCGAGTTCAGCTCCTTCCCGACCATCCTGCTGCTCGCGACGCTGCTGCGGCTGGCGCTCAACCTCGCATCGACGCGGCTCATCCTGCAGGACGGCCACACCGGGACGGCCGCCGCCGGCGACGTCATCCAGGCCTTCGGCAACTTCGTGATGGGCGGCGACTTCATCATCGGCGTGATCGTCTTCGTGATCCTCGTCGTGGTGAATTTCGTGGTCATCACGAAGGGTGCCGGCCGCATCGCCGAGGTGTCCGCGCGCTTCACCCTCGACGCCATGCCCGGCAAGCAGATGGCGATCGACGCCGACCTCTCCTCCGGCCTGATCGACGAGGCGGAGGCGAAGCGGCGGCGCAAGGAGCTGGAGGAGGAATCGACGTTCTTCGGCGCCATGGACGGCGCCTCGAAGTTCGTGCGCGGCGACGCCATCGCCGGCGTCGTCATCACGCTGATCAACGTGATCGGCGGCCTCTTGATCGGCACGCTGCGCCACAACCTGCCGATCGAGCAGGCGGCCAACTTCTATACCGTGCTGACGGTCGGCGACGGCCTGGTGACGCAGATCCCGGCGATCATCGTCTCGATCGCGGCCGGCATCCTCGTGTCGAAGTCCGCCGCGGTCGGCTCGGCCGACAAGGCGATGTTCGGGCAGCTCGGCGGCTACCCGAAGGGCCTGGGCATCACCGCGATGATGGCGGCTGGCTTGGCCGCGTTCGCGCCCGGCCTGCCGTTCCTGCCTTTCGCCGCGATCGCCATCGGGTTGGGTCTCGGTGCCTACTTCCTCGGCAAGCGCGCCAAGCGCGAGGATGCGGCGCGCCCGGCCAAGGGACCGGACGGCAAGCCGATGCCCGCAGCCCCCGGCGCCCCGGCCGGCGAGGAGCCGATCGCCCAGACCCTGCAGATCGACAACATCCGCCTGGAGCTCGGCTACGGCCTCCTGGCGCTGATCAACAACTCGCGCGGCCAGCGCCTCACCGACCAGATCAAGGCGTTGCGCCGCCAGCTCGCCGGCGAGATGGGCTTCGTCATGCCGGCCGTCCGCATCCAGGACAATCTGCAGCTCCCGGCCAACACCTACGTCATCCGGCTGAAGGAGATCGACGCCGGCCGCGGCGACTTGCGGCCCAACATGCTGCTGGTGATGGACCCGCGCGGCGAGGAGATCGGCATCGCGGGCGAGAAGACGACCGAGCCGACCTTCGGCCTGCCGGCCGTCTGGATCGACGAGAACCTGCGCGAGGAGGCCCTCTTCCGCGGCTACACCGTGGTCGACCCGCCGACCGTCATCACCACGCACCTGACCGAGGTGGTGAAGGACAACATGTCGGAGCTGCTGACCTTCGCCGAGACGCAGAAGCTGCTCGACGAGCTCGACAAGGAGCAGCAGAAGCTGGTCGCCGACGTCATCCCCGGCCAGATCTCCATGGGCGGCCTGCAGCGCGTGCTTCAGAACCTCTTGGCCGAGCGCGTCTCGATCCGCGACCTGCCGGCGATCCTGGAGGGCGTCTCCGAGGCCTGCGGCTACACGCGCAACGTCATGATGATCACCGAGCACGTGCGCGCCCGCCTGGCCCGCCAGATCTCCAGCGGCCATACCGGCGAGCAGGCCTACATCCCGCTCATCACGCTCTCCCCGCAATGGGAGCAGACCTTCCACGAGAGCCTGGTGGGCGAGGGCGACGACCGGCAGCTCTCGATGCCGCCCTCGCGGCTGCAGGAGTTCATCAACGCGGTGCGCGAGACCTTCGACCGCCACGCCATGCTCGGCGAGACGCCGGTGCTCCTCACCAGCCCCGGCATCCGGCCCTATGTCCGCTCGATCATCGAGCGCTTCCGGCCGCAGACCCCCGTGCTTTCGCAGAACGAGATCCACCCGAAGGCCAAGATCAAGACCCTCGGACAAGTGTAGGGCAGCGCGGAGGCCGGCCGGCGTCCCGTGGCCGGCTGGTGCTTCCACTCGCGCCTGTCGCGCGGCCCAGGGCGACGACGCTGCCGTGCCCCGCTGATGGACCCGTCATGCGATTCTGCGCCCATGGCAAGGACAGAGCCGGCAGGTGCGCGGCGACACGTCGACGACGCGCTCGCGACGGGAGCGGCGCACGGCAGCGTCGTCACCTTGCAGCGCACCCGCGCGCCGCCGACCGCGTGGCCGCGAGACCTCTGCCTGCTATGGCCGCGCGGGTCGGCAGGGCGGAGGCTGAAGCGGTCGTCGAGGAGCTGCAGCGCGAGCATGAAGCGGCGGACGAGACGCCCGATGCCGTCGTGCTCGCTGGCGGCACGGCGCTCGCCTTTCTCGGCATGCGGGCCGTCTCGGAGGACCTTCTGAGATGATCTCCAGGTGAGACTGGGAGCGACGCCCCGTGCTGCCGGTCCGGCATCGCTTGCGGCGTCTCCCCTTCAGCTCGACCAGTTCTGGCGGAACTCGTTGAACAAGGTGAGGCCGCCGCAGGCGAAGATGGTCTGCCCGGTGATGTAAGCGGCCTCGTCGGACGCCAGGAACGCCACCAGCGCCGCGATCTCCTGCGGCGTCCCGACGCGCCCGAGGGGGATATGCGATTCGACGGCGCGGCGCTGGGCGGCATCGCCCGTCCAGGCGGCGTTCATCGGCGTGTCGATGGCGCCCGGTCCCACCGCGTTCACGCGGATGCCGCGGTCGGCGTACTCCAGCGCCAGGGTCCGCGTCAGGTTGCCGATCGCTCCCTTGGCAAGGGAGTAGGAGAGGAAGCCCGGCTTCGGGATGATCTCGTGCACGCTCGAGACGTTGACGATCGTGCCGCCGCGCCCCTGCGCGAGGAATCGGCGCAGCGCGGCCTTCGCGGCGAGCACGGCGCCGTTGAGCGTGACATTCAAGACCGCGTCATGCGCGGCGGCGTCCACCTCATGGCTCGCGCCCTGGCGCTGGATGCCGGCGTTGTTCACGAGGATGTCGAGACCGCCCGTGAGCGCGCATGCGGTGTCGACCATCGTCTCGACAGCGGCGGCTTGGCTGACGTCGCCGGGAGCCGCGACGTGGCGCGCCCGGAAGCCGGAGCGTGCGCTCGCCTCGGCAAGGCGTTCGAGAGTCGCGGCAAGGCCGGCAGACGATTCCAAGTCGTTCGCGCAGACCGAGGCACCTTCCTCGGCGAAACGCAGCGCCACGGCGCGACCGATCCCGTTGGCGGCGCCGGTGACCAGCACCGATCGTCCGGCGAATCGACATGAGGCTGAGGGCATGTCCATGGGGCGGCTCCAGATCGGGTCTGCGTCGCAGCTTGACCGATATCCTACATCTTGGTAGCCAACCACCACCATGAAGCCAATCGCCCGACTTGAGCGCCCGAAGGCCCTGCATGTTTCCGTGCAGGGTGCGCTCAAAGCGTTCATCCGCGAGAACGACCTGAGCCCCGGCGATCCGCTTCCGGCCGAGGGGGAGCTGGCGCGCCAGCTCGGCGTCAGCCGCAACAGCGTCCGCGAGGGCGTGAAGGCGCTCGAATCCATCGGCCTGGTCGAAGTGCGGCGCGGCGTCGGCGTGTTCGTCGCCGCCTTCTCGCTCGGCCCGCTCATCGAGAACCTGCCGATCGCGATCGACACGTCGATGCGCGACGTCGCCGAGATCCTCGAGCTGCGCCGGGCGCTCGAAGTGTCGCTGGCGGAGAAGGCCGTCCGCCTCATCACCGACGCCGACATCGCTGCCCTGACGCGCACCGTCGAGGCGATGAAGGCGCGGGCACTCGCCGGCGAGAGCTTCGCCGCGGAGGACCGCCGGTTCCACCAGGAGCTGTTCCGCAGCGCCGACAACGTCATGCTGCTGTCGCTGCTCGAGACCTTCTGGATGGTCTTCTACCGCGTGTCCGGCTTCGGCACGCTCCACAATCCCGATCCCATGGCGACCTGGCGGGACCACGCCGCGATCCTCGACGCCGTCCGCGCCCGCGATGTCGCCGCCGTCCGCGACCGGCTCGACCGCCA
>JAEULF010000383.1 GCA_016793965.1 Alphaproteobacteria bacterium
GGGTGCGGCCCGGTGCTCGGCAGTCGAGGCGAAGGCGCGGGCGTGAGCGCGAGACCGCGCTCAGAACGGCCCGATCACCGCCTCCATCTTCATCTTGAGCGTCTCCGCGTTGAACGGCTTCACGATATAGTTGGAGACGCCAGCTTCCTTCGCCATGACCACGTTCTCGGTCTTGCTCTCGGCCGTGATCATGATGAAGGGGATATCCTGGAAGCCCGGGTCGGCGCGGCACTCCTTGAGGAGCTGCAGGCCGGTCATCGGCTCCATGTTCCAGTCGGAGATGACGAGCTTGTACGGCTTGTCGCGCATCATCTTGAGCGCGCCGCTGCCGTCGTTCGCTTCGTCGACGTTGTTGAAGCCGAGCTGCTTCAACAGGTTCCTGACGATGCGGAGCATCGTCTTGTAGTCGTCGACGATCAGGATGGGCATATTCATATCGACAGGCATCGCATTCCCCACAGCAATGGACGAAGCCACTGTTGTTCCGTGGTCCGCGGCCGGCCGAGCCGCACCGGTGGACCCTAGCGCGGTTTATCCTAAATCTGTGTTAAGCGCGGTGGTTCGGAAGCTAGCCGGAAAGCCCTGTCCCGTCACGCGCCAATCCCGCCGACAGACCAGGCGTGCGCACCGGCAAGCGGTGCCCAAGCGCTCGGGTTGATGGTTGATGCCGGCTATTCCTTCGGCACGGGCAGTTGGCGCCGGTTGGCCAGCTCGACGGTCACTTCCTTCGCCCGATTCGGGTTCATGTTGGCGAGGATCGGAGCGACCTTGCGCTCCTTCATCAGCTCGATGACGTCGAGCATGACCAGCATGTCGAGCTCTTCGAAGATCTTGGCCGCGTCGCGCGGCTTCATGTTCTCGTAGATCTTCACCAGGCTGTCGAGGCGCTTCTTCTCCTGGTCGGAATGGGTGCTCACCAGGCTGGCGATCGTTGCCTGCAGGGCTTGCAGCTCCTGCACCTTCTCGGTCAGCCGCTTCTCGGCCGCCTGAAGGGTGATGCCCTTCGACTGGATCTCGCGCTCGCGCTTCTCCAACTCCTCGCGCCGGTCGGCCAGCTTCTGCAGCACGGCGAGCTCCTGCTCGGACCACTCATCCTGGCTGGCCAGGAAGGCGCTGCGCTTCTGGTCGGGCCGCCCCGCCGCCGGCGGCTGCTGGCCCTGCGCTGCCGCAGTGCGCTGGGCGCCTGCCGCCGGCTGAGCGCCGCCCGGCGCCGGGCGCTGCTGCGCGGCGCCGCCTTGCGACGTCGCCGCCTGCGCCAGCTGCGGGCGCTCGCCCGGCGGCACGAGGAGCGGCGGCTGGCCTTGCGCGCGCACCGACGCGAACTCGATGTTCGACGGCACGACGGTGAGGCCCTTGCCGAGGTCGTACGACTTGACGCTCAGCATCACGAATGCGAGCGCAATGGCGATGGGGAGGAGGCGGATTCGGAACGGCATCGTGTCGGTTCCTGTCGGCTCTGTCGGTCGCAGCTCTTGTCTTCGACTCTTTTCCGGCCGCAGAGGCCGGGCCTTCCCCGTTCAACGCATCGATTGCAGCGCTTTCAGCAGCTCGCGCTCGGCCTTCGACTGGACGCGCGCGTCGCCGCCGGCCGCCGGAGCCGCCGAGGCAGCGCCCGTTGCCCGCGCCGGCTCGGGCCGCGCCGATGCCTGCTGGTCGCCCGCGCCCTGGGCCGAGCCCGGGGTCGCACCGGCCTGCGGCTGCACCGCTGCCCCGCCGGCGACGCCGCGCGAGCCCCGGATGGCCGCCTCGAGCCGATCCGCCACGCTGTCGGCCTTCTCGATCAGGAACGCGAGATCGTCGCGCAGCCCCTGGGCCCGGTCGATCGTCTCCTGCAGCGCGCGCCCGGACTGCTCGGCCGTCGACTTGAAGCCGTTGATCGAGCGGTCGGCGCGTCCGGTGGCGTCGGCGAAAGTGTTGATCAGCTTCTCCAGCTCGCCCTTGCTGTCGCGCAGGCTTCCGAGTCGACGGTTCAGCATCACCGCGTAATAGAGGAACGCGACGAGCAGGACCGCGAGGAAGCCTTCGACGACCAGGGCGTAGGGATCCACCTCAATTCTCCTTGATCACCCGGCCGACGATCCGGGACGAGATGTTGCCGCTGCGTCGGCCCATCCTGGCCTTGAAGAGGTGCACGTCGCCGCATGCGAGCGTGATGAGCGATTCCGGCGTCGCCGACAGCTCGATGAAGTCGCCGACCTTCCAGTTCAGCGCCTCGCCGAGCTTCACCTCGACCTGGTCGAGGATGGCGTGCAGGTCCACGTCCGTCATCCAGAGCTCGCTGACGAGGTGGCCTTCCCAGATCGAGTCGCGGCCGAACTTCTCGCCCATGAACATCTGGAGGAGCAGCTCGCGCACCGGCTCGAGGGTGGCGTAGGGCAGCAGCAGCTCCATGCGGCCGCCGCGGTCCTCCATGTCCACGCGCAGCTTGGCGACGACCGCGGCGTTGCCGTGCCGGGCGATCGTGGCGAAGCGCGGGTTCGTCTCCAGGCGCTCGAACCGGAAGGTCACCGGGGACAGCGGGTCGAAGGCGGCTGACAGGTCGCCGAGGACCACGTGCACCATGCGGGTGACGAGGTTGCGCTCGATCGTCGTGTAGGGGCGGCCCTCGATGCGCATCGCCGCGGTGCCGCGCCGGCCGCCGAGCAGCACGTCGACGATCGAGTAGATGAGCGCGCTGTCGACCGTCAGCAGGCCGTAGTTGTCCCACTCCTCGGCCTTGAAGACCGCGAGCATCGCCGGCAGCGGGATCGAGTTCAGGTAGTCGCCGAAGCGCACGGACGAGATGTGGTCGAGGCTGACCTCGACGTTGTCCGAGGTGAAGTTGCGCAGGCTGGTCGACATCATGCGCACGAGGCGGTCGAACACCACCTCGAGCATCGGCAGGCGCTCGTAGGAGACGAGCGCGCTGTTCAGGATCGCGTAGATCCCGGACTTGTCGCCGCTCTCGCCCTCTCCGCCCTGCAGGCCCAGGAGGCTGTCGATCTCCTCCTGGTTCAGGACGCGCGTGCGCGCGCCTTCCGGTCCGGCCTCGCCGTCGCCGCCGGCTGCGCCGCCGGCGCCGCCGTCGGCCATCTGCGCCCACTCGGCGGCGAGATCGTCTTCGGCCTGGCCTTGGCCTTGGTCGACTGGAGGCACCATGTGAGACCCCTTAGCCTCGTTTCATCTCGGCCTGCGGCGCCCATGCTCCGCGCCAGACCGCATCCTTCAAGCTCCGCCGCGCGCCGCGCCCGGGCCTGCCGCCTGCGCCGTCAGCGTCTTGCGCCCCAGATGGAGCGCCGGACGCTGCCGGTCACTGGACCAGCAGCTCCTGGAACAACACGCTCTTGACCTGCACAGGCGTCGTCGCCTGGCTGATCCGCACCTTCAGCTCCTCGCGCAGGCGGTAGATGCCGGCCGAGCCGCGCAGCTGCTCCGGCGTCACCTCGCGCAGGTAGGTCTGGACGTTGTCCATGATCTTCGGGGTCATCCGCTCGACCTGAGCCCGGTCCGCCGGATTGCTCAGCTCGAGCACGAGCTTCATCTTCATGAAGCTGGCGCGACCCCGCCTGTCGGTGGAGTTCAGGTTGACCAGCATGTCCGGCAGCTCGACGTACTCGACCGCGGTCGAATCCGCCGGCGCGGAGCTGGTCTGCGCCGCTTGCTGCTGCGGCGCCGCTCCCTGCTTGGCCGCCTGAGCGGGACGCGCGGTTTCCTTCCGCGCCTCCTTCTCCGGCCCGCTGGTGCCGCCCATGATGCTGTTGAGGACGCCGAAATACCACATGGCGCCGCCGGCAGCGACGAGCGCTATGAGCGGCAGCACCACGAACAGCGCGAGCTTCTTGCCGACCGAGGAGCCGGTCGACTTGCGCTGCTGGGTATCAGCAGTGTCGTCGAAATCGTCGCCGAATACTTGGTCCGACATGGCCCCTCGCAGAGTTCCCGTGTTCGGCTTCGCCGATGCGCTCTTTTGGTTAAGGCCCGGGACGAACCCCCCGGCACCTTCCTATCACGTTCCTCGATCAGGCGTTAAAAAGCTCTGAAACGGTTTTCTGCGACGTCTTTGGCCGCCGTGCAACGCCTCCGAGCGCTGCCCGACGATGATAAGAGGACCGCTGAGCGGACGGAGCGCCTGCCCCCATGCCGGACGGCTCCGCGATCCATGACCGACCGAGCTCGACGACCGCGCCCAGGGGCCCAAGTCCCGAGGGCGCGACGCGAATCTTGGCCTGCCTGCGGTTCATGCAGGAACCACGCCATGATAGCACCATTCTCTGGATCGCGCACGGCCATGCCCTGGCGGGCGCGGCGCCCCGTCTGCCGCCCCCGTCTGCCGCCCCCGTCTGTCGATCGCGAATCTTGGTTCGCGCCGTTGAGGCGGCTTTCCATCGCTGAGCCCGTGCCCTGCGCCAAGCGCCGCGCTCGTGCGAGGACGGGCGAGAGATGGTGCGTGCGGTGATGCCGGCATTTTCTGCCGGGCAATCGGTGCCGTGCCGCCACGCCGACGGCAGCGGCCGCCTTACGCTATGCCTGGCCCGGATGGCATAGCGCCGCTGGATGCCTGGTCAGGCAGCTGGCATGGCGCATGCAACGGCCTGTCCGTTCGGGTGGGCGGCCAAGGTTTCTGCCGGGTTAACCCTATCCGAGCGGCGGCATGTCGGGCGAGGGTGAGCGCAATGGAGACTCCCAGCTTTATCGCGTTGTCGCGGCAGCTTGCGATGCGTCGCGAGATGGACGTCATCGCGAACAATCTCGCCAACGCGAACACAGCGGGATTCCAGGGCGACAAGATGCTGTTCCGCGAGCATCTCAAGCGCGTCAACGCGCACGAGACGCTGCGCCGGGCCGAGAGGATGTCGTTCGTCCAGGACATCGGCCAGGTCCGCGACACCAAGCAGGGACCGCTCCACTTCACCGGCGAGGAGCTCGACATCGCCATCCAGGGCGAGGGCTACCTGACGGTCGAGACGCCGCTCGGACCGCGCTACACGCGCAACGGCCGCCTGCAGGTCAACACCGACGGCGAGCTGGTCACGCCGACCGGGCTCAAGGTCCTCGGCGACAACGGCGCCTCGCTGCGCATTCCGCAGGGCGCCGAGCAGATCAAGTTCAACCCGAACGGCCTGGTCGAGGCGCGGCTGCCGGCCGTCGGCGGGGCCTTCCCGGTCTTCCAGGCCGTCGGCCGCATCCAAATCGTCACCTTCGAGAACCAGCAGGAGATGCGTCAGTCCGAGCGCGGCTTGTTCCTGGGGGCCGGCGAGGCGATCCCGTCGCAGGACGCGCGCATCGCCCAGGGCCTGGTCGAGGAGTCGAACGTCCAGCCGATCTTCGAGATCACGCGCATGATCGACGTCACGCGCAGCTTCGCTTCGGGCAACTCCATGCTGGAGAGCGAGCACGAGCGGCAGCGCAAGATGATCCAGACGATGGGCCGGGCCAGCGCCAACGCGTGAAGCCTTGCGGCTTTAGGGAAGCTTTAGGGTTCGAAGCGAGAGTGGAGCGGAGGCGGGATCGGAGATCCCGCGCGCGCAGGGCGGGCGGCAGGACGATGCCTCGATCGGGGCGGAGACTGCGACCTGCGACGGCGCCGCTCCTCAGGAAAGAGGAAGGGTAGTCACCATGCGGTCCTTGTTCATCGCGGCGACGGGCATGCATGCCCAGCAGCTCAACGTCGAAGTGATCTCGAACAACATCGCCAACGTCACGACGACGGGCTTCAAGCGCCAGCGCGCCGAGTTCCACGACCTCCTCTACCAGGAGTTCCGTCGCGTCGGCTCGCCCTCGACCGACAACAACACGGTCATCCCCGCCGGCGTGCAGGTTGGCCTCGGCGTCAAGCCGGCGGCCGTGTACCGCATCCACGAGCAGGGCAACTTCATTAAGACCGACAACGACCTCGACGTGGCCATCCAGGGCCGCGGCTTCCTGAACGTGCAGCTGCCGAACGGCCAGACCGCTTACACGCGCGCCGGCAACTTCGGCCTGAACGCGGCCGGCACGATCGTGACGCCGGACGGCTTCACCGTGCTGCCCACCATCACCGTGCCGAACAACGCGATCGACATCACGATCAACGCGTCCGGCCAGGTGCTCGCCTCGATCGATGGCCAGGTCGCGCAGTCGAACCTCGGCCAGTTCACGATGACGACGTTCGTGAACCAGGCGGGCTTGCAGGCGATCGGCGACAACCTGTACCTGGAGAGCGAGGCGTCGGGCGGCGCGATCACGGGCCTCCCCGGCCAGCCTGGCTTCGGCACGATCCTTCAGGGCTTCCTCGAGGCGTCGAACGTGAACGTGGTCAACGAGATCACGGGCCTGATCACGGCGCAGCGCACTTTCGAGATGAACTCGCAGGTCATCCAGGCCTCCGACGAGATGATGCGGACGGTCAGCAACCTGCGCTGATGATCTGAGGCGCTGCCAAGACCGGCGGCGCAGGAGACGAGGCCCAGGCAGGGCGAAGCGGAGAAGGACGAACGACGCCATGACGCCGATCGCCCACGCTGCCTGGAGACCGGGCCACTGCTGCAGCGCGCTGCGCTGGGGGCTGGCGGCGCTCGCCGTCGGCATGCTCGCCGCGGCGACGCTCGCCGAGGCGCAGCAGAGCCAGGGCAACGGAGCGCCCGCGGCCGGACGCGCCGGCAAGCCGCAGCCCACCGCCTATGGCGGCCGGAGCGGCGCCGGGTCGCGCTATCCCGCGGCGCCGCCGGCGGAAGCCGCTCCGAGCGCGGCCGCGAGCGACGTCACCCTGCGGACCCAGGTCGAGGTGGCCGGCGACGTGATCCGCCTCGGCGACCTGTTCGAGGGCTTGGCAGACAACGCCGACGTCGCAGTGGCGCGGGCGCCCGAGCCCGGCGCCAGCGTCGGGTTCGAGGCCAACTACCTCGCTCAGCTGTCGCTGCGCTACAAGATCGGCTGGCGCCCGGATTCGCGCTTCGAGCGGGTCGTCGTCACCCGGCGGAGCACCGCGATAGACCAGGACGCGATTGCCTACGCGCTGCGCAGCGCCTTCGCCCGCGAGGGGCTCTCCAGCGAGCTGGACGTGACGTTCGACGGCTCGCAGCGGACCGTCCACGTGCCGGCCGGGCAGGGATCCGCGCTCACGGTGGAGCGCCTCGCGGTCGATCGGGCGTCGGGCCGCTTCACCGCGACCCTCAGCGTCGCGGGCACGCACAGGATACAGAGCTCCGGGCGCGTGATCGAGATGGTCAAGGTGCCTGTCCTCGCCGATCGGCTCGGGCCGGAGGACGTCATCCGCGCGACGAACCTGCGCTGGGTGACGCTGCGCATGGACCGGCTCCAGGGCGACATCGTCACCGACGCGGACACGCTGATCGGCATGAGCCCGCGCCGCGGGCTGACGCCCGGGACCCCGCTGCGCGCGAACGACGTGCGCCCGACGATCGTGGTCAAGAAGAACAGCGTCGTCGGCATGGTCTTCAAGACGCCGTACATGACTCTGAGCGCCCAAGGCCGGGCGCTCGAGGACGGCGCGCAAGGCGACACGATCCGCGTCATCAACACCGCGACCCAGCGCACGGTTCATGCGCAGGTCTCCGGCCCCGGGCAGGTCAAGATCTTCCCGACCCACCGCTTGGCCAGCAACTGAGCGCCTGCTGCGCCGCGCCGAACGGAGCGCTTTCATGACTGACTTGGCATCGACCAACGCCCGCACCGACGCGCGCAGCTCCGTGAGACGCGCGGCCGTCGCCGTCGCCGTGGCACTGCTCGCCGCGAGCTCGCTGTCGGCGTGCAACGCCTGGCGCCGCCTGGCGAGCATCGGCGAGGAGCCGCAGCTCTCGCCGATCGAGAACCCGAAGAGCGCCGCGGAGTACCGCCCGGTCTCCATGCCCATGCCGACGCCGGTCGTCGCCGACCGCAAGGCGAACTCGCTGTGGCGTCCCGGCGCCCGCGCCTTCTTCAAGGACCAGCGCGCCAGCCAGGTGGGCGACATCGTGACGGTGGTGATCTCGACGGCGGATTCGGCGGTGATGCAGAACCGCTCGCGCCAGGATCGCCGCAACACCGATTCGACCGAGTCCGCCATGGTGATGCTGGGCTTCGAGCAGCAGACGCGCGGCTGGCTGCCGCGCCAGTTCGACCCGACCAACCCGCTGGCGATCGACTTCTCGGCCGACCGCAACAACGGCGGCTCGATCAACCGGGCGGAGACCGTGCGCTTGCGCGTCGCCGCCGTCGTGACCCAGATGCTGCCCAACGGCAACATGGTGGTGTTCGGCCGGCAGGAGATGCGAGTCAACGCCGAGGTGCGCGAGCTCACCGTCTCCGGCGTCATCCGGCCTGAGGACATCTCGGTCACCAACGCGGTCAGCCTCGACCAGATGGCTGAGGCGCGCGTGGCCTACGGCGGCCGCGGCCAGCTCACCGACTATCAGCAGCCGCGCTACGGCACGCAGCTCCTGGACATCCTGCTGCCGTTCTGACGGCAGCCTGGACGGAACGACCGACGGCCCCGCGCGAGCGGGGCCGTCGCGTTTTCGGCGCCGGCGCGGCGCGGCTCAGGCAGCGCGCGGCCAGGCGCCCGGAGGCTTGAGGTCGAGCCGCGCCATCATCCGATCGACCGAGGCACGGGCGGCCGCGAAGACGGCGCCCTCGTCGACGCGGGTCGATCGGCCGCCCTTGAGCACTACCTGGCCGTTGACGAGGACCGTGTCCGCCGAGGGGCCGTGGCCGATCATGACCACTTGGTGCGCGGGATCGAAGCCGGGCGCCAGTTCGGCAGCGTCGTTCGACCGGACCACGAAATCCGCGCGCTTGCCCGTCTCGATGGTGCCGATCAACCGGTCCAGCCCGGCCGCTCGCGCTCCGCCGAGGGTCAGCATCTCCAGCACGTCCTCCGAGCCGATCGGCTGCCCGACCTCGGCGGCGAGGTAGAGCGAGAGGTGCCCGGAATCGCCGACGGTCGCCTGGCGCGCCGAGTCCGTCGCCAGGGCGACGCTCGCGCCCTTCCGCTTCATCTCGGGGATGCGCGTCGGCTGGCGCAGCGGCGTGCCGCGCGTCAGGTAGGCGACCGGGCACCAGACGATGGACAGGCCGGAATCGACGACCAGCGCGACCTCGTCGTCGCGGATCAGGTTCATGTGCACCCAGGTCGTGTTCCGGCCGAGCACGCCGATCTCGGCAAGGTGCACGAAGCGGCTCTTGCCCCAGTGCTTCTCCATCGCGGCGGCGAGGTCGAGGTCGAAGCCGATGTGGCTGTTGAGGACGACGCCCTCGCGATCGGCGAGAGACTTGGCGGCGCGCAGCAGCTCGTCGGACGCGGAGCCCTCGCCGTAGAGCGCGACATGGCCGTGCAGGATGCCGTCCTTGTCGCGGTTGCGGAACAGCTGCCCGCCCAGGAGCTTCATGCAGCGCTCGCGCGACGGGGCGACGCGGGCAAACAGAGAGTCGCTCTTGAGGCCGGGGATGACCTCCATCAGGGCGGTGTCGTCCCAGAGATAGGGGTCGGCGAGCGTGCAGCGGATGCCGGCCGCGCTCGTCGCTTCCGCCACCGCGTCGGGGGCGAAGGCGCTGCCCGGCTCGACGAAGGCCGTGTAGCCGTGGCGCAGCAGCTCGATCGACGCGAGCGCCGCCGCGGCCTGCTCGTCCTCCGGCAGCAGCGCTGCCTTCCAGTCGGCGTAGTTCGGCCCGCCGCCGACGCCGCCGCGGCTGGCGTCGCCGCGGAAGAAGCCGCGGCAGGTGTGGGCGTTGACGTGCAGATGGGCGTCGACGAAGCCGGGATGCAGGATGGCGCCCCGCGCGTCGATCTCGCGCGCCGCGCGCCAGCGCTGGGC
>JAEULF010000422.1 GCA_016793965.1 Alphaproteobacteria bacterium
ATCGTCGACGCCGAGCAGCTCGGCGGCACGATGCTGGAGCGGCTCGCCGAGCTGTTCGACGAGGACCAGGCGCATGGGGCTGCACGGCCGGCGGCGCCGATCCGCTCGCCCAAGGCCGCGCAGGCTGCGGCGCGCGGGCGCAGCGGCGCCGGTCAGGCGAAGCAGGTGCGGGGATAGGGCTCCGTCCGCCCCTCCTCGCGGCCGGCCCGGCGCACCTCCTGCGCTTGACACTCCGCGCAGTCCGGTTACCTAGGCGTGGGGAATCGCCAGGGGCCAAAGATGCCCGACGCGCAGACATTCGAGAGCGGCATCGAGGCCGGCCTCCGCTTCGCCTACGTGCTCGACGGGCGCGGCGGCGGGCGGGAGGTCGATTGGCGCGGCGTGCGCGCCTGGTCGCCGGCCGACGGCGTGCTCTGGGTCCATCTGGAGCGCGACGACGAGGCGACCGCGCACTGGATGCGCGAGGCGGCGGGAATCGACCCTGTCACCTGCGAGGCGCTTCTCGCGGAAGAGTCGCGCCCGCGCGTCGAGTGCAACGAAGATGCGCTGCTCGTCGTGCTGCGCGGCGTCGATCTGAAGGACGGCGCGGACGCGGTCGACTTGGCGCCGGTTCATCTCTCGGTGACCGGCACCCGCGTCATCTCCCTGCGCGACAAGGACGACCAGATCGCCGCGCTGCGCGACATCAGGAAGAGCCTGGCCGCAGGCCAGGGCCCGCGCGGCGCCGGAGAGCTGTTCGCCCAGATCGCCGCCAAGATCGTGCGCGATCTGGAGCCCGTGCTCGATAAGCTCGAGGACAGCATCGACGCGCTCGACGAGCGCTTGGCGGGGCGTGAGATCTCCGGCGCGCGCGAGGCCCTGAGCGCGATCCGGCGCCAGGCCATCGGCCTCAGGCGCTACCTGGCGCCGCAGCGCGAGGCGCTGTTCCGCCTGCACCTGGAGGAGGCGACCTGGCTGGCGCGAGCCGACAAGATCCGCCTGCGCGAGGTCACCGACCGGACGCTGCGCTACGTCGAGAGCCTGGACGAGATCCGCGACCGGGCGACCGTCCTGCACGAGGACATCGCTGCTGTCGCTTCGGAGCGCACGGCGTCGGCGACCGTGCGGCTGACAGCGCTGACCGCCCTGCTCCTGCCGCCGACCCTGCTCGCCGGGTTGCTCGGCGCCAATGTCAGCGGAATTCCCTTCAGCGACGATCCTGCGGCCTTCGCCGCCACCTGCCTTCTCGTCGTCGTCATGCTCGCGATCGAGGTCTGGATCCTTCGCCGCTCGCGCTGGTTGTGAGGGTCGTCGATCGAGCGCTGGCACTTGAGCCTCGTCGTCTCCCCGGGGCAAGGTGACGGAGGATAGGCCGCTTGCACCAGGGGAACCGCCAGATGGATTTCAGCCTGCCGCCGGAGATCGAGACGTACAGGAAGCGCGTGCGCGCCTTCGTGAACGATCGCATCCTGCCGCTCGAGGACGATCCGAAGAGCTACGACGAGCACGAGAACATCGCCGAGCCGGTGCTGAAGGCCGTGCGGGCCGAGGTCAAGTCGGCGGGGCTCTGGGCGCCGCAGGTGCCGAAGGCGCGCGGAGGCCTGGGCCTGGGCATCGTCGGCATGGCGGCATCCTACGAGGAGATGAACCGCTCGATCTTCGGCCCGGCCTGCTTCAATTGCGCGGCGCCCGACGACGGCAACATGCAGGTCCTGGAGAAGGTCGCGACCGAGGCGCAGAAGGCACGCTGGCTGCAACCGATCATCGACGGCGCCGTGCGGTCGGCATTCGTCATGACCGAGCCGCATCCGGGCGCGGGCTCCGATCCCGGCATGATGCTGACCCGTGCCGAGCGTCGCGGCTCCAAGTGGGTCGTCAACGGCCGCAAGTGGTTCATCACCGGCGCCGATGGCGCGCAGCACTTCATCCTGATCGCGCGCACCTCGGACGACCCGCGCAAGGGCCTGTCCTCCTTCCTTTTCGACCGGGCGCAGCCGGGCTGGCGCATCGTCAGGCGCATCCCGATCATGGGCCCGGAGGAGCACGGCGGCCATTGCGAGCTGGAGTTCGACGGGCTGGAGATCCCGGACTCTGACCGCCTGATGGAGGTGGGCGACGGGCTGAAGCTGACGCAGATCAGGCTCGGCCCGGCACGTCTGACCCATTGCATGCGCTGGCTCGGCCTGGCGAAGCGGTCGCTGGAGATCGCCGCCGGCTATGTGCGCGAGCGGCAGGCCTTCGGCAAGGCGTTGGCGCAGCGCGAGAGCATCCAGACCTTGCTCGGCGACGCCGCCATGCAGATCGAGATCGGCCGGCTCCTGGTGATGAAGTGCGCCTGGCTGCTCGACCAGGGCGACCGCGCCAAGAAGGAGGTCTCGATGGCCAAGGTCCAGGTTGCCGACGTGCTGCACAAGTCCGTGGACACGGCGATCCAGCTCCTGGGCGCCCGCGGCTACTCCAAGGACACGCGGCTGGAGTGGATCTATCGCTACGCCCGGCAAGCGCGCCTCGTCGATGGCGCATCCGAGGTGCACAAGATGGTGCTCTCGGGCTTCTACATGGACGAAGGCCAGGAGTTCTGGCGCTGGGGCGCGCGCCCGGCGGCACTTGGCCGTTCGACCGCGCGCGCCGCCGACTGAGACGGGCGCGGCATGGACCTCATCGCTCGGCTGCCGGCGCTGCATGACTGGGTGCGGGCGGCGACCGGCGCCGATGCCGTGTCGCTGACCGGCGCGCGCAGGCTCTCCGGCGGCGCCATCCAGGAGAACTGGGCGGTCGATCTCGATTCCGAGGGCGGATCCCTCGACGGGCGTCACGCGCTCGTCCTGCGCGGCGACGCGCCGTCCGGCGTTGCCGTGAGCCGCTCGCGCGCCGAGGAGTTCGCGCTGCTCGAGGTCGCGTTCGCTGCCGGCGTCACGGTGCCGGAACCGCTGCTGCTGTGCGTCGACGCGCGGGTCGTCGGCGTCCCCTTCTATCTGATGCGCAGGGCAAGCGGCACTGCGGCGGCTTTCCGTATGGTCAAGGACCCGGCAGTCGCCGCCAAGGCGGACGCGCTGGCCGAGCGTCTCGGCGAGGAGCTTGCCCGCATCCACGCGATCAGGCCGGACGATCCGGCGATGCGCGCCCGGCTCGCCTTCCTGGGCGAGCCGCCGGCGAATGCCGCTCTCGCGCGCGTGGCCGAGTACAGGGCGCATCTCGACGCGCTGCCGACCGCCCATCCTGTCCTGGAGTGGGGACTGCGCTGGCTGGAGCGCCATGCCCCGCCCCAGGTTCCCGCGACGCTCTGCCACGGCGACTTCCGCACGGGAAACTACATGGTCGACGATGGCCAGCTGACCGCGCTCCTGGACTGGGAGTTTGCCAGCTGGTCCGACCCGATGGAGGATCTCGGCTACATCTGCGCCAAGGCTTGGCGGTTCGGCGCGACCGGCAAGCGCCTCGGCGGGATCGCTCCGCTTGATCCGTTCAAGCGCGGCTATGCCCGCGTGGCGCCGGCTGGTCTGCCTTGGGGTCAGCTCGACTACTGGGAGATCATGGGAACCGTGCGATGGGGCCTGGTCGCCGTACAGCAAGGCGAACGGCACATCTCCGGCGGCCAGGCCTCGCTCGAGCTGGCGCTGACAGGACGCATGGTCGCAGAGATGGAGCAAGACCTCCTTCTGCAGATCGCGCGAGTCGATGCGGCGGCGGGAGGGAGCTAGGCGATGCGCGACCGACCGGATGCGGCCGACCTTCTGGCCACCGCGCGCAAGGCGGTGCTCGACGAGCTCGTGCCGCTGCTGCCGCCTGAAGCGCAGTACGTGGCTCGCATGGCGGCCAACGCCATGGCCGTGGCGCTGCGCGAGCTCGGCACGGCGCCAGCCGACGAGGCCGCCGAGCGGCGCGACTTGCGCGTCTTGTTCGGCAGAGACGCGGACACGGCGGACGTCGCCGACCTGAGCCGACGGCTCGCCAGGGAGATCCGCAGCGGGCGGCATGACGCAAGCGCCGAGGTCCACGCGATCTTGCTGGCCGATGTGAGGCGCCGGCTGGCATTGTGCAACCCTCGCGCGATAGAGTCGCCGCCGGCTTGATTCGCGCGGTCGCGGCGAGTCTGCGGTGGCGCGTGGGCGGCTCCTAGCGGCATGCTTCGTCTGAGCGCTTGAATCTCGCGCGGGCCTGCACCAGAAAGCGGCGCGCAACTGGCTCTGGCACGCTTCCCGTTGCGGGAATCCCTGTGGGGCTCTTTCGAGGTGCATGCGGTGCTCGACTTCGAGATCGGCAAGCTGCGGGAGGGCGTGGGCGTCGACGCGATCGCTGCGGCCGTCGATTGGTCGGCGATCGAGGCGGCGTTCGCGCCGTACCGCAGCCAGCGGATCGGCGACCGCAGCTTCCGGCTCCTGACATTGCTCAAGTGCATGGTCTACCGGGCGCTCCTGGCGCCGGACCGCGCGCGCTTCGACGACGCGGTGAACGATCGGATCTCATGCAGGCGCTTCATCGGGCTGGGCTCCGACGAAGTGCCGCCGCGGTTCGAGGACGTCGGGGCATTCGCGGAGGAGATCCAGCGTCGCGGCATTGCTGCACGGGTGGCCGAGGCGGTGTCGCGCCAACTGGGCGCCAAGGGACTGCTCGCCAGCATTCCCGCCGCCCGTCCTGCGCCTGCAGGGCCGCCGGCGCGTCCAGGCCTGTCGGCGGCGAAGCCGCCGCCGCCTGGCGCCGCAAGCGGCGGCGTGAGCCTCCGACCGCGCGCGGAGCTGGCGTCGCCGACGGAGGACGTCATCGGCGAGGCCGCCCGGTCGCTCGCCTCTGCCCTCGCGCCAGGAGGCGGCACCCGGCGCCGGTCGATGGTGGCAGAGCGCCAGCTCTCCGCCGATGTCGCCGTCTCTCGCTTCGCGCTGCAGCAGCTCGACGCCCAGCGCGCGCCGTTGCCGCCTTGGCGGGTCGAGCGACGGCGCGACCGCCGCGACGACGCGCGGCGCGATGGCATGCGCAGCCGCATGGCCGGCCTTTGGGCGGCGCAAGCCGAGCTGGTCGCTCGCGCCGGCACGACGCCCGACAAGGCCCTGGACGAAGTCTGGGCCTACTACGCGCGCAAGCTGCGCCCGGCGACGATCGGCGACCTGATCCGCACCGTCCTCGTTGCCGAGATCGCCCAGTCTTGCCCGCGCAACCGACGGGAGCCGGATGACTTCTTCGGCTTCTACTTCTCCAAGATGGCGCCCTACATCGTCGAGCGCGAGGACGAGGACGGCAACACGCTGCTGCACTACCTGGTGCTCCAGCGCAGCGACGCGATCGGGCGGGTGCTGACAGCGATGCACGCGCTGATCGCGCGGCGGCGAGGCCTGGACCAAGCGGCGCCGCCGCCCGGCGACGCCGATGCGGAGGCGGAGGACGAAGGGCCGCAGCGGACGCGCCGGCGCGAGGTCGTGACCGAGCAAGGCGCCGCCCTCAACCTTGCGCATCGCCAGTCGGTCTACGCTCTCTTCGTCGAGCGGCGTAACGCCGCGCAGGAGTGCGTCATGGACCTGGTCGCGCGGCATGCCGATCCGGCGACGCTCGCCGAGGCCGAGGCGACGCTGGCCGGGATGTTCGCGCCGGGTGAGGAGCCTGTTCCCGGCGGCAGTCCGCACGGTACGGGGCTCGACCGCCTGCAGGCGATCCAGAGCCGTCCCTTCGATGCCGCGGACCTGGACGCGCTGCTGCAGGGCGGCGACCTGCGCGCCCAGGCGCTCTACGTGCGGATGTTCGCGGACAGCATCGAGCCAGCGCATGTGCGCGACGCCGTGCAAGCGCACCGCGTCGATCTCTTCGCGATCGACCTGGCGCCGCTCGCGCTCGATCCGGAGCAGGAGCGCTGGTTCTCAGCCTCCAAGCGGGTTGCCTTCATTCCCGGCGCCCTCAACAACGCGTATGCCAAGCGCGGCCTGGTCGATCCGGCTTTCGCGCAGTGCAAGCTGGTGCGCGAGCGCGGCCGGCACAGCCAGGGCTTCTGCGACGCGCGCGGCTACAACGTCTACATGCGCATGGCGGAGTCGACCGAGCTCCCGGATGCGTACCTGGCCAACGAGCACGTGTTCTGGGACCACGTCTTCACGCGCATCGCCAAGTACATGGCGGCGCGCGACGAGGCAGGACGCAGCTGGCGCCACTTCTTCATCCAGACGGCGCGCGACATCCTCGACATGCCGGGAAACGACGGCCGGACGGCGCTGCACCTGGCCGCCATCCACGGCCGCGAGATCATGATCCGATACATCCTGGAACGGGAGCTCGATTTCTCCAGCGCCGAAGCGCTGAAGCTGGCGATGGACGAGCGCGACCACGCGGCCATCGAGGGCCGCCGGAACGACTACTTCGAGGAGATGCGCATCAACCTCGCCTACCTGTCCGTGACGGATTCGGCGGATCACTCGCCCTGGACCTACGCGATCCTGCACGGGCGCCGCGACGTTCTCGTCGCTCTGGTCGGCACTCTCGAG
Source organism: Alphaproteobacteria bacterium (assembly GCA_016793965.1). Classification (GTDB taxonomy): domain Bacteria; phylum Pseudomonadota; class Alphaproteobacteria; order JAEULF01; family JAEULF01; genus JAEULF01. The sequence goes on from JAEULF010000422.1 coordinate 6,444, forward strand.
CGCTACCCCGAGTACCTGGAGATGCTTGCGCAGATGGCGGTGCGCGCGCGCCTGCCGGGCGAGCCGCAGCCGACCGACCTGGAGCCCGGGGACGTCGCGCTCGCGCAGGCCGAGACGACGACGCTGCTCGACTTCGCCGAGCGCGCTCCCGCGACCACCGCGGCGCAGCACGAGGCGCAATCCTACTTGCGCAAGATCCTGCTCGAGGCGCGCCAGCGCCTGCGGATCAGGGCCGAGACGTCGAAGGAGCTCGCTCGGTTCTGGGCGGGCTAGAGGTCCCTCGGTTAGCCGTGCGCGGGGCTCCTGGGCATCGTGTCCATCCAGCCGTCCAGGGCGCGCGCCAAGTTGTCGGAGATCCGCGTCAGGGGCAGGCGGCATTCGGGCGAGGCGATCAGGCCCTGGCGCCACAGGCAGTGCTTGACGGGCATCGGGTTGGCTTCGCGGAAGAGGAGGCCGACGCCAGCGCTCAGTCCCGACCAGATCGCGCGCGCCCCGGCATGGTCGTTCGCTGCCATGCGCGCGGCGACGGCGACGAAGCTGCTTGTCGCGACATGCGCCGAGGCGAGGACGCCGCCGTCAGCGCCATGCGCCAGCATCGCCAGGAAGTGCGCGTCTTCGCCGGCCAGCACGGCGAAGCCGGGCGGCCGTCTCGCTAGGAAGTCGAGAGATTGGGCAGGGACGCCCGTGCTGTCCTTGACGCCGACGATGTTCGGGACCTCCGCCAGCGACAGGAGCGCGTCATTGCCGAGATTGACGGAGGTCCGATGCGGCACGTTGTAGACGAGCATCGGCCTGTCGGTCGCGCTGGCGACCTGGCGGAAATGCGCGACGAGACCGTCCTGGCCGGGCCGGTTGTAGTACGGGCAGACGGAGAGGATGCCGTCGAAGCGATGCCGAGCCATCCGCTCGACCTGCCGGACCACTTTGCGCGTCGCGTTGCCGCCGATCCCGACATAGACGGGCACGCGTCCATCCGCTGCCGCGAGCGTGCGCTCGACGACGAGCTCGGCCTCGTCGTCGTCGAGCGTCGGCGATTCCCCTGTCGTGCCCAGCGGCAGAAGGCCGGACACCCGTTGCTCGACATAGTGGCCGACGAGCCGTTCCAGGCTTGCGCAGTCGACCCTGCCGTCCAGGAAGGGCGTGACCAGCGGAATCCAGATCCCGGAGATCGCCTCTTGCGCTCTGGCCATCGTCGCCTCCCAAGTTGGCGGCGTTCTAGGCGCTCCACAGGCGACATGAAATCTAATTGAAATGATATCTAGCATCAGCGACCTTAATGCATGGTCGCGCCATTCCGAAGGGACATCGACGTCGCCGTCGCTCGCGCCTTCCTCACGGTCGTGGAGTCCGGGAGCGTCACGGCGGCCGCGCGGGCCCTCAACCTGACGCAAGGCGCCGTGAGCCAGCAGATCAAGCGTCTCGAGGACCTGCTCGCCGCCACGCTGTTCGACCGCCGGCCGCGCCGGCTCGCGCTCACGCCTGCCGGGGAGCGGCTGCTGGCGACCGCGCGCCGCCTCGTCGCGGCCAATGACGAGCTCTGGGCGACCATGCGGGCGCCGGCATTCGAGGGGGAGGTCAAGCTCGGCGTCCCCTACGACATCATCGGCAGCCACCTGCCGCATGTCCTCCGCCGGTTCGGCATGACGATGCCGCGGGTCCGCGTGACGCTCGTCTGCAAGGACACGCTCGTGCTGCGCGAGGAGCTGAAGAGCGGGGCCATCGATGTCGCGCTGACGACCGAGCTGGACTGCGGGCGATTCGGCGAGACGCTGGTCACCGACCGCCTGGTCTGGGTCGGTGCCCGCGGCGGCGATGCGCACGAGAAGGACCCGCTTCCGGTCTCGCTGGGCGCGCCGACTTGCGTGTTCCGGCCTGTGGCGATCGAGGCCTTGGCCCAGGTCGGGCGCGACTGGCGGCCGGTCTGCGAGATCAGCAACATGGAGCCCGTGCGGGCGACGATCGAGGCGGGGCTGGCGGTGGCGCCCCTCCTGCGCCGGTCGGTGCCCGACAAGCTGGACGTGCTGGGACCGGCAAGCGGCCTGCCGCCGCTGCCCGAGTTCCGCATCAACCTCTATGCCCCGCGCCGCGCCGGTCCGATCGCGCAAGCGCTTGCCGATCACGTCCGCAATTGCGTCGGGGGATCGGGCGGAACGGCCGCCGTCTGACGCCAGCTCCGCCGCCGGCGCCCCGGCCGCGGCACGAAGTCGCCGGGATCGGGGGCGTCAGCTCGCCTTTGGCTGCTCCTTCTCCCACTGCTTCATGCGCAGGAAGATCGCATGGTTGTGGAAGAGGATCAGGTTCATCGCCCGCTCCCATATCGCGTCGATCGCCTTCTGCGATGCCGCGGTGAGCGTTCCCGGCGCTCCGAGGGACGTCGTACCCGACTTGCCGGCGAGCGTCGGCATCGCGGTCTGCGCCATATTGCGCAGGACGTCCTTCTTCATCTGGGCAAGGTCGTCGGTCGCTTCCTTGAAATAGGGGATGCGCGCCTCGGCCGGCGGAATCTCCTTGTCGCTGACCATCACGGTGGCGTGGGTCGAGACCTCGGTGAACATCTCCTTGAGCTGCTGCGCCAGGAAGCGGATCTGCTGCTGATGGGGCGGCTCCAGCTTCGCGACCTTGGCCTCGAAATTCTGGGCGATCGCGATCGCTTCCTCGCTGACGGCTTTCGCGTCGTAGGCCTTCTTGAGCTGCAGCTCCTCGACCATCTTCTCGTTGATCGACTGGGCGGTATCGTTCCGGATCATGCCGCGCTCGACGACGATCCTTCCCTTGTTCACGATCTCCGGCGCGTCGCCGAACGCCTCGAGCAGGCGGCTCGCGAAGGTCAGGTAATTGCGCAAGGTGCGCTGGCGGTCCTCGGTCGTGCGACCGTCGGAGCCGTCGGCAAAACCCTTGACCAAGCTCTGCAGCTCTGCCCGCACGCGGGTGAAGAAGCCGGCGATCTGCTCGTCCTCCGACAGGTTCTCGCTCGCCGACTTCGCGTCGCGCAGTTCCTGGATGTCGGCGATCACGGTGTCGATCTTCCTCTTCAGCTCGCCCTTCAGCTCGAGATGGTCGCGGAAATAGGCCATCGCCATGCAGCCGAGGACGCTGAACGCGCCGCCGTCGCCCTTCAGCGAGAGCTCCTCGTTGTTGAACATGGCGTTGAGGTTGTCATAGACCTCCTGGAAGTCCGGGATGTCCGACATCTCGAGGGCGTCGTTCCGCAGAGCGCCGTGATCGGCCAGGCTGGCTTTCACGCGCATCTGGATCGCGTCGATGCCGCCGCCGTCGCGCGACAGGAGCCCGATCGAGCAGACGGCGATGCGCAGGTACTTGTGCGCGTTCGTGCCGTTGCCGCGCGTGATCCCCGCCTTCAGGAACTTCATGAAGTCGCCGTAGACCTCGTTGTCCTCGACGTTCTTCTCCGGGAGGATGTACTCGTCGCATTTCTGCTGGATCTTGTTCGGCGTCGCGAACAGGCGGCAGAGATCGTCGATCACGAGGGCGATCATGACCTTCAGCGGGTACGCCATCGGGTTCGCGAGCTCGGCGTCGGCGCTGCCGAGCTTCTTCTCGCCGGCGACCAGGATGGCGGCAAGCTTGTCGATGACGGCCTTGACCTGGTCCTGGATGCCGACCTTGAACTCGTCGACGTCGAGACTCTCTTTCGCCTGGTGCTTCTTCGTCCAGCGGTCGATGAAGGCGTTGACGCCGCGCGCGATGGCGCGCGCCTCCTGCATCTTCGTGACGCCGTCGCCGTAGTTGATGATCTGGCGATCGACGAGGTACTCCAGGGCCTTGCCGCCCAGGTGCAGGTGCGCCAGCGCGTTGACGTTGGCGTTGATCGGGCGGTCGCGGAACTTGGCTCGGATCATCTCGTCGGTGAGGCCCGGCGGCGGCCCGGAGCTGCCGAGCAGAGAGCGTCCGGCGAAGAGCATGGCGAGGAACCCGCCCGATGCGATCTTTGGCTTGGCAGGTTGCTTGGGCGCGGCTGGAGGCATGGCGCGAAGGAGATGTCCAGGGCTGCGGGACTGGCGGCAGGTCGTGTGCGGCCGTCGTTCAACCTATAGGGAATTGCTTGCGGATTTGCAAAGGCGGGTCCCCGAAGGGTGCGAGCGAGTGGCGAGTCTCCCTGATTGACGCTCAACCAGGAAGTGCGGCGCCCGACCGTAACAAAATTGACATGGAAACGTTGCAGGGGGAGTGTAGCAAGCAGCGACTCATCAGATCGCGAAAGGGGAGGACGATGCTCTCACGCAAGGAATTGCTGGGCTTTGCCGGAGCGGCCGCGATGGCCCTGGCAGCGCCGGGAACGGTCCAGGCGCAGACCGAGATCCATTGGTGGCACGCGATGACCGGTGCCAACAACGACGTCATCGTCAAGCTGGCAACCGACTTCAACGCGTCGCAAAGCGCCTACAAGGTCGTCCCGACCTACAAGGGCAGCTATCCGGACACCATGAATGCCGGCATCGCCGCCTACCGCGCCGGCAACGCGCCGCACATCCTGCAGGTCTTCGAGGTCGGCACGGCGACCATGATGTCCGCCACGGGCGCCATCAAGCCGGTGCAGCAGATGATGAAGGAGGCCGGCGAGTCCTTCGACCCCGGCTCCTACCTGGCCGCGATCGTCGGCTACTACTCGACGGTGAAGGGCGAGATGCTGTCCTTCCCGTTCAACAGCTCCAGCGCCGTGATGTGGTACAACAAGGACGCCTTCAAGAAGGCGGGCCTCGACCCGGCGAAGCCGCCGAAGACATGGCCGGAGCTCTTCGACGCCGCCA
>JAEULF010000477.1 GCA_016793965.1 Alphaproteobacteria bacterium
ATCGTACTTCCGGAGCTCAAGCTTCTCCGTGGTCTTCCGCGGGTTCTTCTTGGTCACGTAGTAGAAGCCCGTGTCAGCAGTGCTGACGAGCTTGATCAGGACAGTCTGCGGCTTTGCCATCGGCGGCGCTCCGGGGAGCCATGCGGCTCGGCATGATCGGTCGGGTGGCGCTCGGCGGCGTGCGCCGGCCCGAGCGGAGGGCGCTTAATGCTCGGAAGTGGCTGCCGTTGTCAAGCCGAGCGCCCTCGCCTGTCGCCTTGCGGCCAGGCTCCCGGTGCGACGGCTTGAGGGTGATCGGAGCGGCGCGGGCCTTCGGCCCAATGCCAGGCTCGTCCATGTGCCGAGATATGGTTAACCAGGCATTCACTGCGACGGCGGATCATCGCGACGTTGCCACAGCCGTGTCGGCTGCCGCGCCTCCGGCGCGGTCTCCGCACCTGGAGGACCCCAATGCCCGCGCTCGCTGTCGCTCGAATCAGCATCCTGACGCGCTGCGTCGCCCTGCTGCTGGTCGCCGTCGCTCTCGGCGGCTGCGGCTTCAACCCTCTGAACTGGTTCGCTGGCCTGTTCAGCGGCGACAGCGGCAAGACCGCGGTCGCCGCGGCGCCCTCCGGCAGCACGCGCGCGGCGGCCAAGCCGCTGGACGACCGCAGTTGCTATCGGGACGGGCAGCTCCTCCTGCTCGAAGACGCCGACTGCTCGCGCATCGGCGGGATGATGGTTGACCTGCAGGCTGGACCGGCCCAGGCGCCGCGCCCTCCGGCCGTGCCGGTGCCGCCCGTGCAATCAGCGGCGCTCGGAGCCGGCGCGCCGATCGCCCTGGCGCCCACCGCTCCGCCTGCCCAGCCCGCTGCCGAGCCGCTTGCCCAACCGCCTGCCCTGGCGGCCGCTCCCGCTCCGGGGTCCGATGCCGATGCGGCGACACCCCGCGGCCTGCCGCCGGTTCCCTCGATCGCCGCCGCGATCCGCGGCCAGCAGCCCGTGGCCGCCCTGCCGGGACGCGGTCGCCCCGACCCGCTGCGGTGGGGCCTGTCCCAGATGTCGGCAGGTTCGGCGGCACTGCCTCAGCCTGCCGGGATCATGCCCGACGGGGCACGCTTCGGCGTATCCGAGGGGAGCGGACGCACCAATGTGGTGCTCCCCCCGCCCGCGGCGCCCGCTGCGCCGTCGCCCGCGGTCGCGGCGGTTGCACCCGAGCCGCAGCGAGCAACTGTGGCGTCGCAACCCGGCGGACAGCAGGTCGTCGTGATACCCGGCCCCGCTCCGCTGGGCGCCCAGACGCGAACGGCCGTCCCTGCGGCGGCGGAACGGCCCCAGCCGTCCGTCGCCGTCGCCGAGCGGCCGCCCGTGGCGCGGCCGACGCAACGCCGCGCGCGCGAGGCAGCCTCGGTCCCGGTCATCCGCGGCCTTCGCCCTGGCGACTTCCAGAATCTCGGGGAGCCCGGCGAGGGCGGCATGTTCCGCTCCCTCGCGCCGATCGATTGACGAGGCGCAAGCGCAAGCGCCGCGTCCAGAAGCGGCGGCGCAGCGCGCGGATGGACAGTGCCGGCGCATTCCGCAATGCTCGACCGATCGGGCGCAAGCGATCGGACGGCCATGCACGACCCGTCAGCTGCACGAGAGCATTCTTGGGCCGGGCTCCTGCTGGCAGGCGCGCTCCTTGCGGGCTGTGCCGGCACGGCCCCCGAGCCCGACGCCAAGGCTGACCGGCTGCCCGTCACCCTGGAGATCGAGCTGCAGCGCGCCGAAGATGACATCGGCGCGGGCAAGCCGAGCGCGGTCCCGGCCATCATCCAACTCGTCCGCTTTGCCATGTCGATGGGCAGGGCCGACGAGTCGACGCGCTTCGCCGAGCGCGCCCTCGCGTCCATCGAGCGCGGCGCCGGCGCCGACAGCGTGCCGGCCGCCAACGTGCTCAGCATGATCGGAGAGCTGCAGACCCAATCGGGCGACATGTCCGCAGCAGCGCGCACGCTCGACCGCGCGGCAGGGATCATCGCGCGCTTCGGCGAGTCCGCCGACCCGTTCACGCGCGCCCAGGTGCATGACGCGCTCGGCCACTGGAACGAGTCGTCCCGCCGCCTCGACGAGGCAGCCCGCCACTACTCCGCGTCGATCGCGCTGCGCGAGAAGAACGAGGGTTCCGACCACCCTGGCACGGCGATCGCCCTCGAGAGCCTGAGCGGCGTCGAGCTCCGGCGCGGCCGCCTCGACGCCGCCGAAGGCCACCTGCGCCGGGCCCTCGCGATCCGCGAGCGGCGCCTGGGATCGACCAGCCAGCACCTCGTCGCGACCTTGCAGAGCCTGGCGACCGTCGAGACCGGCCGCAACCGGCTCGACATGGCCGAGCTCTACCTGCTGCGGGCGCTTGCCATCCAGGAGCGCGCGGAGGGACCGCGCAGCGCCGTCGTCGCCGACATCCTGGCCGCGCTCGGCGGCATCGAGGGGCGCCGCTTCAACTACGAGCGCGCCGAGTCGCTGCTGGTCCGCGCCTTCCGCATCCAGCGCCAGCTCCTTCCCCGCCAATCCCCCGCATTGGCCACGACCCTCGCCAGCCTGGGCATCCTGCACTTGGACCAGGCGCAGTACCTGGAGGCGGAGCCGTTCCTCTCCGAAGCGCTGGCGATCCGCGAGGCCGTCCTGCCGCCTGATCATCCGGCGCTCGGCCAGTCGCTGCGCGACCTGGCGGAGCTTCTGCGCGCCACCGGCCGCGAAAGCGCCGCCCTGGCGCTCGACCGGCGCGCGCGAGCCGCCGCGCGAACCGACCTCTAGGCCGGGCCTCGGGTCTCCGGGCACGAGAATGCGCGCCCGCGTGCCAATTGGCACTTGAAAGAGCGCCGAACTCGCATGACACTATCCTTGGCGACGGGTGGGGCCCATGGGGGGTCCCCGGACGGAGAGGCGGGATCCTAGGCGCAGATGGTTTCGCGCGCAGTCGGCTGCAGCTCGCACGCCGTAGGGGTCCCGGACACCGGCGCCGACAGCATAGCTGTCGCCGCCGAGCCCGAGTCGGAACCTCCGAGTAACGGCGGCGGCGGCCGTGATCAGACGGTCGCCATACGCCGCGCATCCCCGACAGATATTGCAGCCTTGGTCAGAGTCGAAGCGGCGTGCTTCGCGACCGATCGCGTCGCTGCCCGCAGCTTCAGCCGGCTGGTCGCAGCGGCGAGCGCCGACGTGTTGGTGCGCACCGTTGCCGACGCCGTGATCGGCTACGCGCTCGTTCTCTATCGTGACGGGACAGGCGTCGCCCGCCTCTATTCCTTTGCGGTCGCGCCCGCGCATCGGCGCCGCGGCCACGCCCGTGCCCTGCTGGCTGCAGCCGTGGACGCCGCCGTGAAGCGTCGCTGCCGCTGCGTGCGCCTGGAGGTTCGCGTCGACAACGTCGAATCCCAGGCCTTGTACGCCGCTTCGGGCTTCCGCCAGATCGGCCGCTATCGCGACTACTACGAGGATCACGCCGACGCGCTTCGCTTCGAGAAGCCGCTAGGACCGCCGCCGAGCGCAGCGGCGACCGCGCTTCTCGATGCGGCCGCAGTGCATCGCTGCTCGACCGGACTGTCCGCGGGCGGCGGGAGGGCAGCGCCATGGACAGCATGACGAGCCGCATGGCCCGCCGCGCGCCGACGCGCGCGCGGCGCCATACCGCGACCGCCCAGGGGGCCTGAGATGCCGAATTACGTCGTGGTCGTCGATGCCAAGGCGGACACCCGCCTCGACGACGAGCAACCGCTGTTCGGGGCCAGCGCCGGACTGGTGCCAGCCGGCATCCCCGTCATCACCACGCACGAGCACCTGGCGCACCCGGACGCCGAGGTGCTGAAGGGCGCCACGGTCATCAACCTGTCGCGCGACTACGCCTATCTCGGCAAGGGCTACTACACCTCGCTGCTCGCCGAGGCGCGCGGCTCCAAGGTGCTGCCCACCGTCGCCACCATCCAGGATCTCTCGAAGAAGCTGATCTACCAGCCGGCCCTGATCGAGCTCGACCAGGCGCTGCAGAAAGCGCTGTCGCGCCTCGTCGAGCCGCCGGCCGGCGAATTCGACCTGCACGTCTTCTTCGGCATCGCCGACGACGACCGCTTCCGCGACCTGGCCCGCGCCGTATTCGACGCCTTCCGCTGCCCGCTGCTGCGCGTCGAGATCGCGCCGCCCGACGCCAGCACGCCGGCCTGGCACGTGCTCGCCGTCCGCCCGGTCTCGATCCGGCGCGTCAAGGGGCCGCTGGCAGAGCTCTTCACCCAGTCGCTCGAGCGCTACACCAAGGCGCCCTGGCGGGCGCCCAAGGCGCGCGCCTTCGGCCGCTACGACCTCGCCATCCTGTGGAACCCGAAGGAGGCGCTGCCGCCCTCGTCGCCCAAGACGCTGCAGAAGATGGTGCGCATCGGCAAGGGCATGGGCATCGACGTCGAGCTGATCGAGAAGAAGGACCTGACGCGCGTCGCCGAGTTCGACGCGCTGTTCATCCGCGAGACCACGGCCTTGGACCACCACACCTTCCGCTTCGCAAAGAAGGCGGAGAGCGAGGGCATCCCGGTGCTCGACGACCCGGGCTCGATCCTGCGCTGCACGAACAAGGTCTATCTCGCGGAGATGCTGCGCCTGCACCGGCTCCCCACCCCGCGCACCGTCATCCTGGAGAAGGGCGAGCCGCTGCTGGCCGAGCAGCACCTGACCTATCCCATGGTGCTGAAGGTGCCCGACGGCTCGTTCTCGCTCGGCGTCTACAAGGCGAAGAACCGGGCGGAGCTGATGGAGATCTCGGCCCGCCTGTTCGCCGAGAGCGAGATCATCATCGCCCAGGAGTACATGTACACGGAGTTCGACTGGCGCGTCGGCGTGCTCAACCGCAAGCCGATCTTCGTCTGCCAGTACATGATGAGCCGCAAGCACTGGCAGATCGTGCGCCACAGCGCGTCCGGCCGGCCGACCTGGGGCGACACGCGGCAGTTCGGCGTCGAGGACGCGCCGCGCGAGGTGGTCGATGTCGCGGTCAAGGCCGCCTCGCTCATCGGCGACGGGCTCTACGGCGTGGACCTCAAGCAGAACGAGCGCGGCGTCCACATCATCGAGATCAACGACAACCCGAACATCGACATCGGCTACGAGGACAAGGTCCTGAAGGACGACCTCTACAAGCTGCTGTTCGACGACTTCATCCGCCGCATCGAGGCCGTCCAGGCCCCCCCCGCGCCGAAGCCGAGGGCCAAGGACGCGGCGAAGGAGAAGAACGGGAACGGCAAGCACCTGCCCGATCAGGGCGCCCTCGCCGACGTCACGCCGCTGCCGGCCGTCTTCCAAGCGCCCGCTCCGTCGATGCTCGACGCCTATGCGCAGGCCGCGGAGCCGCGCGAGGACGCGGCCTGACGAGCATCTGGCAGCATCCAGACCGTCGATCGCGATGCGCGTCCTCGCGATCCACGAGCGCAGCGTTCCGATCTCGCGCTATCAGGACCCGGTCCTGCCGTCAGGAGGGCTGACGACCAGCATCGTCGCCATCGAGACGGACGCAACTCGCGACGGCCGGACGGTCGTCGGCTACGGCTTCGCGTCGATCGGACGCTTCGCCCAGGGCGGCCTGATCCGCGAGCGCTTTGCGCCACGCCTCCTGGCTGCCGACCCACGCGACTACACGGATGGCGACGGCAACCTCGATCCCTCGCGCGCCTGGACCGTCATGATGCGCGGCGAGAAGCCGGGCGGACACGGCGAGCGCTGTGTCGCCGTCGGCACGCTCGACATGGCGCTGTGGGACGCCGCAGCCAAGGCCGGCGGGTTGCCGCTCCACCGCTTCCTCGCGGAAAGCCTGGGCGGGCGCGCCCGTCCGATGCCCGCCGTGCCGGTCTATGCCGGCGGCGGCTACCCCTATCCGCAGGACGATGTCGCGCGCCTCGGGGACGAGATGCGCCGGCTGGCCGATCTCGGCTACTCCCGGGCCAAGATCAAGATCGGCAGCGCACCGCTGGCGCAGGACGTCAAGCGCATCGACGCGGCGCAGCGAGCGCTGCCGCACGGCGGCGCCCTCGCGGTCGACGCGATGAATGCCTATGCGCTCGACGAAGCGCTGGAGGCCGCGGCGGCGCTGTCGCCGCTCGGGCTCTGGTGGCTCGAGGATGTCTGCGACCCGCTCGCCTTCGACGAGCTCTCCGCCGTCGCCGCCGCCTATCCCCGGCCGATTGCTGCGGGCGAGGCGCTGTTTTCAGTCGCCGAGGCCAAGCTGCTCGACCAGCATGGCGGACTCCGGCGCGACCGCGACATCCTGCTGTTCGACCCTGCGCATTGCTACGGCTTGCCGGGCTACCTGCGCATCGTCGAGGCGCTCGAGGCATCAGGATGGCCGCGCGCGGCATTCTGGCCGCATGGCGGTCATCTGTTCACGCTGCACGTCGCCGCCGCTCTCGGCCTCGGCGGCGCAGAGGTCAACCCGCTGTGCTTCCGCCCCTTTGGCGGCCTGTCTGACGGCGCGGCCCCGATGGGAGGCCGAGCCGCACCGCCCGAGTCTGCGGGCATCGGCTTCGAGACGCGAGCAGAGCTGGCGGCGTTGTTCCGCTCGCTCGGATGAGGGCGCCCGTCGCTCACCCCGCCAGGTGGTGCTCCTTCGGTGCCACGTAGCGCTTGAAGCCATCGCGCACGCCGAGCCGCCGCTGCCAGCTCGTGATGTTCGGCATCGGCGGGCGCTTCAGGTCGAAGTGCAGCCAGCGCTGGACGTCGCAGGCGACGGGGATGTCGCCGAGCGTGAACGCATCGCCGGCGACGAAGGGCTGCTTGCCGAGATGCTCTTCCAGCACCGCCAGGGGCTTGAGCACGGCGAGCCGAGCTTTCTCGACATTGGCGGGGTTGCGCTGCGCCTCCGGCAGCCGCGCCAGCTCCATCACCAGGACGTGGAGCGGCTCCAACAGGTACTCGCCGGTCCACAGCATCCACTGAGTCGCGCGGGCAAGCTTGCGCGGATCGCTGCCGTAGAGCTTCTCCGGCGCGTACCTGCCCGCCAGGTAGGTGAGGATGGCGATCGACTCCCACAGCACGAATCCGTCGTCGTCGATGGTCGGGACCGTGCTGTTCGGGTTCATGGCGCGATAGGCCGGCGTATCGACAATGCCATAGGGCACGTTGCCCTTCGAGACATGGCCGTTCGGCCCCATGGTGGCGCTGGCGAGCGTCAGCTCGAAGGGCTGGCCGGCCTCGACCAGGCCCCAGAGGGCCCTCTGCGTGCAGATCGACGTCGGCCGGCCCCAGATCTTGATCATCGTCGTGCTCCCATGATGCGCTTGGCGATCTCAGCCGACTGCGCTTGCCGGCGCCAGCGAATCCGTTCCTGCCCCGCGCCATGGCTCAGACGATCGCATGCGCCGTCGCGTCTCGGCACGCCAGCGTGATCGCCTTTCGGTCTCCGCCCTCGCCAGGCCGTAGAACGGGATCGAGGAACGCAACCGTGAGGGTCGTCGGCCGCGCCCCGAGAACGCGCCGCAGGTTCTCGACCAGGCCCTGCTTGCCGGTCCAGCCGAGCCAGAGCCGGGCGGCAGCATCCGTGGGCCGGCCGGCGGCCGCATCCCAGCGGATCGCCACGGGCTGCACGGTCGCTCGCGCGACTCCGTCGCCATCGAATGCAGCTGCCAGGAGGCTGGAGGCATAGGGCTTCGGCGCCGTGATCCCGCCGATGCCGCCCTCAGGGAAGAGAACGAGGCCGAATCCCGGCGCCAGGTGCGCGGCCACAGCGTCGCGCTCCTCGTCGGCACGCGCGCGGGCGCGGGCGATGAACAAGGTCCCCCCGAGCCAAGCCACGAGGCGGAAGAACGGCACGCGCGCGACGTCCGTCTTGGCGACAAAGCGGACTGCCGCAGACGCCGCGAGCGCCGGGATGTCGAGAAAGCTGGTGTGGTTGGCGACCAAGAGGACAGGCGGGCCGCCGCGCTCTGGCATCGCCCTGCCGCGGACCGCGACGCGCACGCCGAGGCCCCAGAGCGCCGTTTGCGCCGCGGCCGCAAGGAAGCAGGCCGCGGCGCGCGGCGCCAAGGGCGCCAGCATCGCCCGCAGGACCGTCAGGGCCACGCCGATCGGCAGGAATGCCAGGCTGCGCAGGACAAGGTGCCAAAGCGGCGCGGGAGCGGGGATCGCATCCGGCCGGACGCCTCCCTCAGTCATCGTCGGCACGCACGCGGACATAGCTGCCGGGCGCGTCCTCGATCACCGGCAAGGATCCGCCCCCCGGCCAGCGGGCAGGAACCGTCGCGCCTTCGTCGAAGGCCTTGAGCCATGCCGCCCAGTCCGTCCACCACGTGCCCTCGCGCGGCGTCGCAGCGCTCAGCCAGGCCTCCGGAGACTCCGGCAAGTCGCCGGTGGCCGGCACCCAGTGGCCGTACTTGCTGCCTGGCGGGTTGACCACGCCGGCGATGTGGCCGCTTTGCGCCAGGACGAAGCGCACGGGACCCTTGAGCAGGCGCGCGCCGGCATAGGTGGAGGCCCAGGGCGCGATGTGGTCCTCCTTGGTCGACAGGAAATAGGCCGGCACGTCGATCCGCCCGAGGTCGATCGGCGTGCCCTTCAACGTCACGGCATCCGGCACCCGCAGCTTGTTCTCCAGGTACATGCTGCGCAGGTAGAAGCTGTGCATCATCGCCGGCATGCGCGTCGAATCGGCGTTCCAGTACAGCAGGTCGAAGGGCAGGGG